>NZ_JAESMM010000050.1:0-26127 GCF_017893165.1 Staphylococcus sp. GDX8P54P | reverse complement strand
ACTACAACCGAATTTCATAAGTCGAGATTAAAGCTGACTAGTTTTTTAATACGGATTTAAAATCCAAGGGAGCGCACAGTCTACTTCTCTCTACAACTATAAAAAATAGCTGTGAAAAAATCTATCGTCATAGATTTCTTCATAGCTAATCTTAGTATGTTTTGTTAGCCAACATTGAGTGAATCCAATGCAATAATTTATAGGTCGTGTGAAAAATCGCTAGAAGCATTTTATTTTAAGAAGTTGCCAAATTTAGTACAATTGATTATAATACCTTAGTAAAATAATCGGGAAAGGATGAATTAATAGTGATATGGATGATTATTAGTGGTCTTATCGTTGGAATATTATTAGGGTTTGTTATGCAACGTACACGTTTTTGTCTAGCTGGTGGCTTTAGAGACATGTATGTTCAAAAAAATAACAAAATGTTTTATGCTTTATTAGTAGCTATTACAGTCCAAAGTATAGGACTACTTATTTTAACTGGGTTAAATCTTATTTCAATACCTGATAGTACATTTCCAATTATTGGTACCATCATTGGTGCGTTTATATTTGGAATAGGTATTGTATTAGCAGGAGGCTGTGCTACAGGTACATGGTATCGTGCTGGTGAAGGTTTAATTGGAAGTTGGGTAGCACTCGTGTTATATGCAGTAACTGCGGCAATTACTAAAACAGGTGTGCTGCTTCCAGTGATGACGTGGATAAATCAACCTACAAATATCAATGCCAATATGTCTCAGACAACGGGTATTCCAATGTGGGTATTTACGTTAATATTAACGATCATCACGATTATTTTTGTAACTAAAACGTTACGCAAACCTAAACCCAAATTTGCGGTTCCAAAGCTTAAGCAAAAATATAGTGGCTTGAGACATTATTTATTTGAAAAACGATACCACCCATTTGTAGCTGGTATAGCAGTTGGTTTGATAGCATTAATTGCTTGGCCGATGAGTATGTCAACTGGTAGAGATTATGGTTTAGGCATCACAACACCATCAGCAAACTTAATTACGTTTTTAATTACAGGAGATACTCAGTTAATAGATTGGGGTGTACTATTAATATTAGGTATCTTTTTAGGGTCATATATCGCTGCTAGAGGATCGCGTGAATTCAAATGGCGATTACCTGATAAGAAGACGATTCGTAATAGTGCTATTGGTGGTATTTGCATGGGATTCGGTGCCTCAGTAGCAGGTGGTTGTTCAATTGGTAATGGCTTAGTAGAAACAGCTATTATGTCTTGGAAAGGCTGGATTGCACTAGGTTCTATGATTTTAGGTGTATGGTTTATGAGTTACTTTATTTTCATTAGACCAATGAAAAAGTTAGAAAAACAAACATCACAATCTCAAACTACTGCAGTTCCAAAACAAACACAAACAACATAATTAATTGGAGGAATAACAATGTTATATGAATTAGGTACAGTAGGTATGGTATGTCCATTCCCACTTATCGAAGCACAAAAGAAAATGCAAACATTAGATAATGGTGATGAACTTAAAATAGATTTCGATTGTACGCAAGCAACAGAAGCTATTCCAAATTGGGCGGCTGAACAAGGTTATCCAGTTACGAATTATGAACAATTAGATGATGCATCTTGGACAATTACAATTCAAAAAGCTTAAAACGAAATAAGTGATTAAAACACTGTTATATTATGTAACATATTGTGTCATTTTATCTTACGTATTTTTGCTATTTCTTTGAAGTATCATTATGATATTTTCAAAGGAAGTGGTAATTATGAAGATGGATGACACAATTTTTTTATTTCTTTGCACTTTACTTGTTTGGGTAATGACCCCTGGGCTTAGCTTGTTTTATGGTGGGTTAGTTCAATCAAAGAATGTCCTAAACACAGTTATGCAAAGTATGGCAGCAATGATTATCGTGACGTTTACATGGGTTACATTAGGTTTTTCATTAAGTTTTGGAACAGGCAATGCTTTTATAGGTAATTTCGATTTGATTGGCCTACAACATGTTGGTTTTGCAGTCAATGACCAATTAAGTCCACACATCCCGTTTGCATTATTTATGTTGTTCCAAATGATGTTTTGCACAATAGCAGTTTCAATACTCTCAGGTTCAATTGCTGAACGTATGAAATTCTTTCCGTTTATTATTTTTATATTCTTGTGGGTGATTTTGATATATAGCCCAGTTGCGCATTGGGTATGGGGCGGAGGATGGATACAACAACTTGGTGCTTTAGATTATGCTGGTGGTACAGTTGTATATATCACATCTGGTCTCTCAGGCCTTATTTTAGCGATTATGATAGGTAATGGTAAAAAAATTGAAAAAATACAGCCACATAATCTTTTAATCACTTTAATTGGTGGTATTTTAGTTTGGATCGGTTGGTATGGTTTTAACACAGGAAGTGCATATACGTTAAATGATGTTGCACTAACATCATTTGTAAATACAATTATTGCGGCAAGTGGTGGTGCGTTTAGTTGGTTAATCATTGAGTACCTTATGACTAAGAAAATAAGCCTACTAGGTTTATTATCAGGTGTCTTAGCTGGCTTAGTCGCTATTACACCTGCAGCAGGCTATGTGAATTATTTCAACGCATTTGTTATTGCATTTGCGGGTGGCATCGTTTGTTATTTCGTTATTAATGTGATTAAAGTGAAATATAAATATAACGATACACTTGATGCTTTTGGTATTCATGGTGCAGGAGGTATCGTTGGTGCTATTCTTACTGGCGTGTTTCAATCACAACATGTTAATCATGATATATCAAACGGATTTATCTATAACGGAGACATTCACTCAGTGTTGATTCAAGTTATAGCTGTGCTCGTGGTTTTATGTTACACGGTGGTTTTAACTTGGATTATAGGTAAGATTTTACAAAGTATCATGCCTATTGCAACCACTGAAGAAGAAGATAAGACAGGATTGGATCAACTTGTTCATGGTGAGAAAGCGTATTTTTATGGTGAATTAAACAAACTGAATAAAAGATATTGATAGTTTTATTAGTGATTCATATACTAAACAGTATTTTATAAGAATAGTTATGTGATAAAATAATGCTTAAATGACAGTTAATTTAGGTGATTAATCTAATGAAAAATATATCAGATATCGCAAAATTAGCGGGAGTATCTAAAAGCACGGTCTCCCGCTTTTTAAATGACGGCTCAGTTAGCCCGCATACGAAGGAAAAGTTAAGTCGTATCATAGCTGAGCATGATTACCAACCAAATCAATTTGCGCAAAGTTTAAGAGCCAAGCATACACATATGATCGGTGCTATTATACCAAGAATGAATTCACATGCAGTGGATGAGACAGTTAAAGGCATTGTATCGGTATGCCATCAACATCAATATCAATTATTACTTAATTATACTGGTTTAGATGTTCATGCTGAGATTGAAGCACTTGAGACCTTTTCAAGAAGTAAGGTAGATGGCATCATATTAATGGCTACTACTTTAACAAATAAACATTTAGAAGTGATTCAGAAATTAGATGTACCAGTTATTCTAGTCGGTCAGTCGCATCCTGAATTACATAGTATTATTCATGATGATTATCAAGCAGGATACATTGTAGGTGAACAAATAGGGCATCAACAATTTCGAAACGTCGTATTCTTTGGAGTTAGTGAAGAAGATGTTGCTGTGGGTATACAACGAAAGCAAGGTATTATTGATGCTTTAAAACAATATGATATTCATCCTCAAATTTATGTAACATCTTTTAAATATGAAGAGGCTAAAAATGATGTTGCTGAAAAGTTAAATCATACATGTAATATTGACGTATTAATTGGTGCAACAGATCCTATAGCATTAGCAATTCATAAGTTTTATTCTCAACACCCCAATACACCTGAGAACTATCAAATTTATGGTTTTGGAGGAGACCCAATGACGCAACTCGTCACGCCTACGATTACGACTGTTAAATTTAATTATTATAAAGCTGGCACGCATGCTATGAAACAATTAAATGAATTAATTTTTTCTAAAAATGTCGTGTCAAAAACCATAATCCCGGTTGAAATATAGACACTTTAAATTACATAAATCTATGGAACCGATACCATAGTCGATGATAGAATAATAATAAACTTAGATTTAATTTATCAATGATGGAGGAATAATATGGCTGAATGGTCAAGAGAAGAACGTTATCGTCGCATTGAAGACGTAGATAAAAAGTACCTAGAGCATCTTAAACGGCAAGTCGAAACGTCAAGATTTCGTCAGACATTTCATATCCAACCTGAAACAGGTTTGCTCAATGATCCTAATGGTTTAATTTATCATAATGGCAAATATTATGTTTCACATCAATGGTTTCCACTTGGTGCTGTACATGGATTGAAGTATTGGTTTAATTATACGAGTGACGATTTAGTGACGTTCGAACCACAGGGTGCCGTATTAAAACCAGATACATATTATGATAGTCACGGTGTTTATAGTGGCAGTGCTTTTGAACATGAAGGTGACTTATATTACATATACACAGGTAATCGTCGTGATGATCAATGGGAACGTTATGCTAGTCAGATGATTGCGAAAGTAGAAAATGACGGTACAATTACAAAATTTGATAAACCCGTTATCGCTTCACAACCAGAGGGATATACAAGTCATTTTAGAGATCCTAAAGTGTTTGAATTGAATGGTGAATATTATGCGATAATTGGTGCCCAAACAAATGATGAACAAGGTCGTTGTTTAATTTACAAGACGAAAGATAAACAATTAAAGCAATGGTCTTTTTGTGGAGAACTTGAAACAAATTTAAAAAACTTTGGCTATATGTGGGAATGTCCTGACTATTTTAATTTGAATTCTAAAGATATCATACTTTTCAGTCCCCAAGGAATTGAAGCACAGGGTAATCAATTTAGAAATATATATCAATCTGGATATTTGATAGGGGATATAGATTTCGACACATTATCATTTGAACATGGAGACTTTATAGAGCTAGATAATGGTTTTGATTTTTACGCGCCACAAACATTTTTAGATGAAAATGGTAATAGAATATTAATTGGATGGATGGGGTTACCTGAAATCAATTATCCTACCGATGATGAAGGATGGGCACATTGTTTAACAATACCTAGGGTGCTGACAATTGAGGATAATCAACTGCGACAACGTCCGTTTAAAGGGCTTGAAAAGTTACGTAAAAATAAAGAAACAGCACTAGGTTATGCTAATAAATTTAATCGAAAATTACATCCATATGAAGGTACACAGTATGAACTGATTATTGATATTCTTGAAAATGATGCGTCAGAAATTTATTTTGAATTACGTACATCAAAGTTAAATAACACCAAAATTATCTATAATACAAGCGAGCAAAAGCTTACATTGGATCGCACGGAAAGTGGATTATTGCCAGATAATGTTCAAGATTTAACAAGAAGTACAATTTTAAAATCTCCATTGAGCCAATTACAAATATTTGTTGATACATCAAGCATTGAGATATTTTGCAATGACGGCGAACGTGTTTTAACTTCAAGAATATTTCCAGATGAAAATGCTACAGGTATAGAAACATCAACAGAAACAGGACAAGTTTATTTAAAATTCACTAAATATGAACTTAAGGATGATTAAAAAATGAGAAAGTTATACGGAATAGGTGAAGCATTAATAGATTTTATACCAAATGTGAAGAACTCTGAACTTAAAGATGTTGAACAATTTAGTCGACAAGTTGGGGGTGCACCTGCAAATGTAGTAAGTGTAGCACGTAAAATGGGAGCATCTACTGAAATGGTGACGCAATTAGGTAATGATGCATTTGGTGATATTATAGTTGAAACTTTAAGCAATCTAGGTGTAGGTACTCAATTCATTAGAAGAACAGATGTAGCAAATACGGCATTAGCATTTGTAAGCTTAAAAGAAGATGGACAAAGAGATTTTTCATTTTATCGTAAACCTTCTGCTGATATGCTTTATAAAGCGGACTATTTAGACGAAATATCAATTAATCCAAATGATATCCTACATTTCTGTTCTGTTGATTTAGTTGAAAGTGATATGAAAGAAGCGCATCAAGCTATGATTGATAAATTTAAATCAGCTAATGGCACCATCGTTTTTGATCCTAATGTACGTTTACCGCTTTGGCATAGTGCTGAAGCATGTAAAGAAACGATACAGGCGTTCATTCCTAAAGCGAATATCATAAAAGTTTCAGATGAGGAACTTGAATTTATTACTGGCGAAGTGGATGAAGAAAGTGCAATTCAGTCATTATTCCAAGGATCGGTTGTAGCAGTTATTTATACACAAGGTCCAAATGGCGCTAGTATTATTTTAAAAGATGGAACTAAGATATATCATGAAGGATTTAAAGTAAAAGCCGTTGATACGACAGGCGCAGGAGATGCCTTTATTGGAGCAGCAATTAGCAGAATATTATTAAGTGATGAAGTGAATATGACTAAATTGCTTAAG
Source organism: Staphylococcus sp. GDX8P54P (assembly GCF_017893165.1). Taxonomy (NCBI): domain Bacteria; kingdom Bacillati; phylum Bacillota; class Bacilli; order Caryophanales; family Staphylococcaceae; genus Staphylococcus; species Staphylococcus sp. GDX8P54P. Next base: position 19,636 of record NZ_JAESMM010000050.1, on the reverse strand, counting down.
GAAGAAGGGCAAGCCATACTGCAATTCAGTAACTTCGTAGCAGCAAAAGTTACAACAAAATATGGTGCCATTGAGAGTATTCCAACACTTGAAGAAGTTACGTCAGAATTAAAATAATGAGAAAAGAAGCGGGACAGTGATAAATTCATTGTCCCGCTTCTAAATTAATCTACTTATAGAATATTTTGATTGTGTATATTCAACTATATTTTTTTAACATTACGAACAGATGCAAAACAGTGCTCGCCATTTTTAAAGTTAACAATACGTTCTTTTGAATCAATAGATTCAATATTATGACGGTTAACAACGAAACTGTTATGACATCTAAAGAAACGATCATCCAATTGTGCGAGTTCTTTTAAGTTACCATAAAACTCAATTTGACGATTATCTAGGTGTGCAATCAAACGATGTGATTTTGTAGATGATTCGAAAAACATGACGTCATCATATTGAACATAGATAGAATTACTACCTCGTTTTAATTCTATCGTCTCAACATTACTTTCTTTAGACAATAATTTTAAGCGTGTATGCGCTGTTTCTAAACAATCAATAATTCTCGATTGCAACTGACTAGGATCATCTTTAAAGATAAAATCCATTGCTGAAACTTTATATACAAACGTTAAGTATGTTAACTCGCTATGACTTGTAACAAAAATGATGTTTCCAATAGGGTCATATTTACGAATTTCACTACCTAATTTTATCCCGTTGATATCAGCCTCTAATTGAATGTCTAAAAAGTAGCATCCAACATCATTCATTTCTTTAGATTTTTCAATGACTTCATAAGGATCATCTGTTGCCAGCGCAATTTCCATTGGTTTTTCTTCAATCATTATATAATTGTTAATAATTGAAACCATATTTTCGCGTTGTTTTACATCATCTTCACAAATGAATATTTTCATGATTACACATCCTTATGACTAATTATTTATGATTTCTACTTTTTGCACAAAGTAGCCATTTTCTATCGTCGTATCGAGTAACACATTGTCAGTAGAATCAGTGATTTCTTTCAACGTGCTTAATCCTAGACCTCTGTTTTCTCCTTTAGTTGAAAAGCGTTCTTGGAATAATTCGTGAATACGAGGCATATCTTCTTGGCACTTATTCATAACAATAAACATAACAGACGTCTCAGTATTAATAAATGCTATACGAATCAATGCATCTTCAAGCGTCTCTGATGCTTCAATTGCATTATCCGTAATGATTCCAATGATACGACTAAGATCAATCGTGTTCATTTCTATATGTTCTACTAACTCAGGCACCTCTATACTGATAGGAATGTTCTTCTCTTGAGCTTGTAAAATCTTAGTGGTAACTAAGCCTTTAATCGCACGTACTTTTAAATTCTCAGTACCATTAATTTTAATTGATTTCATTTGAAGATTATCTTTCATAGGTACAATATTTTCATTGAAGTATTGTCTTAGCCCAGGCATGTCATCTTCACGAATATACTCAGACATTGTAGTTAAAATATTTACATAATCATGTCTAAACTTACGCATTTCATTGTTAATTGATTCAATTTGTAAAGTATATTCATAATATGTTTCAATCTCTTCCATATTACGTTTATAACGAAGTTCTCGATGAGTTGTATATGTAATTATGATTATACAAAGTATTAAAAAGAATAGAATCCCTAAAAATACATAAGCGAATAATCTTAATCCTTCTGAATCCAAATAGAATTTTTGAGTATAAAGATACAATGAAATGATTGAAAAAATTAGAAAAACAGAGATAAGAATTATATATATATTGTTAAAAAATAAATATGTCTTTTTTAGCTTTTTCAATAGAAATCTAATGGAATAGGCGCATATCATTGCGATTATAAAAAATGAAACCATATAGACAACAATTTCAAGAAATCTAATTTTCATATTGTTATTAGTTATCACATATATAGTAAGCGTGAAAAAATTACTAATATACATTATAAGTGTTGATAATAAAACTGATAATATGGACCATAAACCCGACTTCAGACAGAAGAAAAGCATGACAGAAATTATAAGAACTAATACTGATTTTCTATCTACATAATAAAATAAAATAGTACAAGGGATTATAATACTTATACAAGTTAAATAATCCCTCTTACTAAATTTAATATCTATAATAATTTTTGAGACCAAGATTAACATTACTGATTGAAAAATTGATAATGGAACAAAGTCTAAAAGATTCATTTCTAACACTTTCTTTAATTATTTTTTAGATAAATCTTGTAATTCTTTAGGTACTTCTGGTTCATCAAAATAAAAACTGCACACATCTTGAACAGAGAATGTTCCTACTAACCCAAAGATAAAGCTAAATACTTTTGCGAATAACATAGTTAATAAATTCATATTAATTATCCTCCTCAGAATAAAAGATTGGTAATAACGTTAAACTTTCTAAAAATATCCCTAATACAATAAGTTCTTTGAAAGGCACTGGTAAAACTATAGAAATAGTTATTAATACCATTGCTAAAATAACAGAGTATAATTTTTTTCGTTTTACTAAGTGTAGTGGTATTGGTTGTTTCTTTGTGGCTGATGGAGCAAATAGTACTATTAATACAAAAGCCACAATACTAGCCAAATATATTATACCCACATTTAGATTAATGTAGACAACTACCCAAGGTAAAGCGACAAAAAATATTAAATTTTGAACATGACATAACAATGATGATTTTGCATGTGCCCCATGTGCATAACGTCTAACTAAAAAATAACTAACATGTGTAAATAAAGTGTATAGAAATGTATGGAAGATAAGTGCAACACCATAGGTCACAATTGTTTTAGCAAGATTGCTTACAACGACTTGTAATCCCAATTTCACTTTTAAAAATTGAATATGATCTAGGTTGTTTTTACGTTGCAAGTATAATGCGAATTGCTCAATCTTTTTATCAATTGCTTTCAATAGCGTGCCACTCTCCTTATATTGATTATACAATTTAGCGCAATTGGTCTGGGGGGTTATGCGTAACTGTTCAAAATAAATACTTAACTGTTATATTGAAATTACAAGTAATATTTTAACATATAAAATATTACAGTTATGTATAAAAACATGCGATTTAAGAAATAATTAAAAATAAATTGGAAGGTTATGTTTAAATAGACTCATATCACTTACGAGTGATAAAAACTTAATAATCTTAGTCTTTAAATTTAATAGTTATTGTTTTGGTAATCGAGGTAAATGGTTTTGTTTGTAGTTGCAAAATCATTAATCCTATTACCATATGTTGTAAGTGTTGTGAATGGTTTTGGTTAACCATTTCAATATTAGTAATGTCCCATCGAACATTATTAATAAAGAAGCTTCTAATTTATTTAGAAGTTATCTTAATTTGTTTTCTTCGTGTAGTTAAACGTATTCATTAATAAGCCATCCCAACTTATTAATGAAACAAGCAAAGTTACTGAAGTTGAAACTCAGTGGAAGGTATTTAACTTAGCTATTGTATGATATAGAAGTTAAATATTTTCAGGATGTAAGCTATTGTAGAATTTTCATAATTAATAACATCCCCAAAGATTGAAATAACTGTAAAAAACATTCCCTTAATATGAAAGTCGCGAGTTCCTCCCAAGCTCGCGACTTTTGTCGTTAATAAAAACTGTACCCAAACGATTGGATACAGTATGTTGCACTATTTATATAAATTTGGTTTTAAATTTTTAAATACAGGGATAGTCTCGCGTTGAATATCAACTTCTTTAAGATCGATATTATGAGCAATAGTATCTTCTTCGTTACCCAGTTCAGCTAAAATCTCACCATTTGGATTGATAATCATAGAATGACCAGCATAGTCTGTATTACCATCGTTTCCCGTTCCATTACATGCAACAATAAACATATCATTTTCAATTGCACGTGCTTGAAGCAGGGCTTTCCAATGATTTAACCTTGGTGTAGGCCATTGTGCAACATAAAATGCAACTTGTGTACCATTGCGCGCTGGATATCGCAATAACTCAGGGAAACGTAAATCGTAACAAATAATTTGTGTTGCTAGCGTACCTGATGAAAGTGAAAATGGCTCTGGGACTGCTTTACCATCTTCTAAATATGTCGGTTCATCCAACATAGGGACTAAATGAACTTTATCGTACTTATTAATTCGATGTCCTTCTCTAGAAACAGTAAATGCAGTATTATAAACTTTACCATTTCTAATATTAGAAACGGAACCAGCGACAATATCGACATGATATTGTTGTGCTAATGATTGAATGAATGGGAAACTGCGGCTAAGTTCTCTATCAGCTTTTTGGTTCAACTCATTTAATGCATAACCGTTATTCCACATTTCCGGCAGAACAACGACCTCTGTATCTGCTTCTAATTTATTTTCAAACCAACTTTTAATTTTATTTTCATTTTTTTCAACGTTACCGTATTCAACATAAAATTGAAATATTTGTACTTTCATTTTAAAATCTCCTCATCCCAAGATTAACTCTAATTTACTAAATTAAAAAAAGAAAATCAAAAATTGAGCGAGTTTCTTAATCTATGCAGATGCTATAGAAAAATACGTTAAAAAAGACTCAACTTCAAATAGAACAAAGTGTCTAAGTAGAAATTGAGTCTTTAATGATTGATTTAACTAAGTAAGTTATAGATAAATTATTTTTTAACGATGAATCTGTTGTCAGTAGGTTGAATTTCTTTCTCGCCAGCTTGTTCACGGATATCTCCGAACGGCATTTGAGCTACAAGTTTCCATGAAGCTGGGATATCAAATGATTGTGTAGTAATTTGATCAACTAATGGATTGTAGTGTTGTAAAGAAGCGCCAATACCTTTTGAACTTAAAGCAGTCCAGATAGCAAATTGGTGCATTGCATTCGTTTGAACTGACCAGTTTGCAAAGTTATCAGCATAATTTGGCATTTGTTCTTGCAAGCCTTTAATAACATCTTCGTCTTCAAAATAAAGAATTGTACCATAAGCATGTTTGAAGCCATCAATGCGTTGCTCGGTTGGAGCGAAATCACGATCAGGACCCATAACATCTTTTAATACAGTTTTAGTATTATCCCAGAATTTATGATGTTGATCATTTAATAATAATACAATTCTTGTAGATTGAGAGTTAAAAGCTGAAGGTGTGTATTTAATGATATGTTCAATCATATCTTCGAGTTCTTTGTCACTAATTGAAATGGTAGTTTCTGTACTATAAATTGTACGTCTATCTTCAATCTCTTGTAAAAATGGTTTCGTTTTCGATTTGCTAAATAAGCCCATGTAAAATCTCCTTTGTTTGTATAAGTTATATCCTAAGTATAAATATTATACTAGTATTTGTAAAATGTTTTTTTACAAAAAATGTCAAAAGTATTAATATTTTTTATCATTAATCATATATCCATGCATAATAGATAAATATTCTTTATACTGAAAGTGTTATAAAACACAAGGAGGTGGAAGATTGATGAAAAAGAAATTAGCCCAAACTAGCCTGATTTTAGCATTGAGTACATCTGTGATAGGTCATGAGAACGAGGTGAAAGCTGCAGATAAAAATCAACCGGCTACAGATGAGGTTAATCAGAATGCGGTTACTACAGATACACGTACACAAAATGATTTAAATAATCAGAATGACCATTATGACAATCATCAATCTGATACCCAAAATACTGCTGCTTCAGAAAAAAACTCAGATAGTCAAAACCATGGAGAGATGAAACCATCTACTGAAGATAATGGTGATACGCAGTCAGATCATGACAATACTATGAATCATGATAATTCAACTGAAAACAGTCAACCGGAGAACGATGATGGCAATGATACCGAGGAAAATTCAAGTAAACCAGGAAATAGTCATCCAGGTAACCAAGAAGGAGAAATCAATCCCGGAAATCAAGATGTAGACAATCCAAATGAAGAACACAAACCCGGTGAGAACGAAACGAATAAACCAGATGAAGGCAACAACTCTGATGAGGACGATACAACGCATCCTGGTGATAAAGATCAACCTGGGGAAAATAACTCAGGTAATCAAGAAGGAGAAGGCCAGCCCGGGGATAGTGATACAGACAAACCAGACGAAGGAAACAAGCCAGGTGAGGGCGAATCAAATCAACCAGGCAATCAAGAAACGGATAAACCAGGTGAAGAAGACAAACCTGGAGCGTCTGGAAAGGATCAACCTGGTGAAGGAAGTAAGCCAGGGAATGATGATTCAGGTCAACATAATGGAGGAAGCAAGCCAGGCAATCAAGGAACAGATAAACCAGATGAAGGAAATAAGCCAGGAGAAAGTGGTAATCCTCAGCAACCACCAAACCATGATGGGATTACACATTCTGGCTCTAATCAAGGTGAACACAACACAGGTTCTGGACAAAACGGTTCAAACAATGGTTCGCAAAACCATTCCAATGGTAGTTCTAACAATCATAGTTCAAATAATCACGGAAATCACCAGGATGAACACTCAGGACATTCAAATCCAAATGAAATGACAAATCATAATCCACAAGAAAATAATTATGGAACTGATCAAGGACAACAACCGACTTGGTCACATCACGATCATAATGTGTCTGATTCAATGATTCATCATATATATCCGAATAAACGCCAAAATCAATCAGAAATGAATGGTTCAACTACGACTAATCAATGGTATTATGGTGGACGTTTACAACATCATCATAACCAAAATGATACGGAAGTCTATACAAATAATGATCATAGACAAAATCAATTTCCATTCTATAGTCAATCGGCACTTTTAAACAGATTAAATGATTTGGCTAATGGTTCATATAAATATAACCCATATATCATTAATCAGGTTAATAGGTTAGGCAATAATAATGAGTACATTTCAAATCAAGATTTTTATAGACTTTTTCGCAAACAATCATTTAATAATCAATATTTAGATTACTTGCAAAAAGGCTCAAACTACTTTAGATTTGAGTATTTTAATCCATTAAACTCAAAAAAATATTACAAAAATTTAGATGAGCAAGTATTGGCACTCATCACGGGTGAAATTGGCTCAATGCCAGACTTGAAAAAACCAAGTGATAGGGATAAAGAAGAAGAGGCTGATATTCAGAGTCACGATGAAGATAAAATTATAGATAGTAAAGAGGAGAGTAAAGAAGCGGAAAATAATGATAAATATAAAAACATTAATATAGCTTTAATCACATTTATAATTGTGATTTTCATAGGCGTCACTGGTGGATTTATTTATAGAAAAATTAAAAACTAAAAGAAAAACAGGAGTGGGACAGAATTCTGTCCCACTCCCGTTAACTTTTACATAAATAAATGAACAATAAAATTACTTTGTTCTTGTAACTGCTTAACCGTATCACCAAAGAAAAATTGGACTGCAACTACAAAACCATTTTGTAGCATGTGGATAATAATTGGAACTGCAATGCGTTTAGTCAAGACATAAGCAAGCGAGAATAACATGCCCATTCCAAAGTATATGAAGAAAAATTTAACATCATTATGTGCGATTGCAAATAAAATTGAACTTACAATAGAAGCAATTAAAAATGCGACAATTCGGTTTCCTTTAATTTTATTATAAATTTCACCGAATATAACTTTTCTGAATATATATTCTTCTAGTATTGGACCGACAATTGAGATTAATAATATGAATACTGGAAGCTGTTTAGCAATTGCCATTATTCTCTCAGTATTAGGACTTTGCTGTGGTTGACCGACTAACCACATAGTGATTAGACTAGCTACCATTTGGTATATCATAACTACAACAAATCCTAGTAAAGCCCATGGTAAAATGTAGCGTTTAGGTTCTTTATATCCTTGCTCTAATCTAGTTGGATTTTTAATGATACTGTTTAACCAAATAATTAATAAAGCCGCGATTACAAATAAAATCACTTGAGTATAAACGCCAGCTTTTGCAAGTTCCATCCCTTTTAAATTACTAAAGAAAGGTAAATGCTGTATTAATAAGGGTAAGAACTGTGCTAAAGCATAAATAACAATGGTAAGAAATGCTACCCAAATTCTCTTCATTCTATTCCTCCAAAAATAATAATCAACATTAGTTAGTTTATCGTAAATTTGTATGTTATACAAAATATAGATAATCCTTTCGCTTGAAAAATTGACCAAATTTGATTAATATAAGATGTAGATTAGCACTCAATTATTTCGAGTGCTAAAAAGGAACCTGTTAAGGAGGAACGATCATGCTTAAACCATTAGGAAATCGTGTGATTATTGAACGCAAAGAACAAGAACAAACAACAAAAAGTGGCATTGTACTTACTGACAGTGCGAAAGAAAAGTCTAACGAAGGTGTAGTAGTAGCTGTTGGAACTGGACGAGTTCTAGACAATGGTGAAAGGGTTGCTCCAGAGGTTAAAGAAGGAGACCGAGTAGTATTCCAAGAATACGCTGGTTCAGAAGTTAAACGTGGAGATGAAACATACTTAATTTTAAATGTTGAAGATCTACTTGCTATTATTGAAGACTAAAATTTTATAAATAATCAACATTAAATTTATTGACATAATGGAGGTACATTAAATGGCTAAAGACTTAAAATTTTCTGAAGATGCAAGACAAGCAATGTTACGTGGTGTAGATAAATTAGCCAATGCCGTTAAAGTTACAATTGGACCTAAAGGACGTAATGTAGTTTTAGATAAAGAGTATGTCGCACCATTAATTACAAATGATGGTGTTACAATTGCCAAAGAAATTGAATTAGAAGATCCTTACGAAAATATGGGTGCGAAATTAGTTCAAGAAGTAGCGAATAAAACAAATGAAATTGCTGGTGATGGCACTACAACAGCAACTGTATTAGCTCAAGCCATGATTCAAGAAGGGTTAAAAAACGTCACAAGTGGTGCGAACCCAGTAGGACTGCGTGAAGGTATCGATAAAGCTGTAAGAGTAGCGGTACAAGCACTACACGATATCTCTCAAAAAGTAGAAAATAAAAATGAAATTGCGCAAGTTGGTGCTATTTCAGCAGCAGATGAAGAAATTGGCAAATATATTTCTGAAGCAATGGATAAAGTGGGTAATGACGGTGTTATTACAATTGAAGAATCAAATGGACTAGATACAGAATTAGAAGTTGTTGAAGGTATGCAGTTTGATAGAGGATATCAATCACCATACATGGTTACAGATTCAGATAAAATGATTGCTGAATTAGAAAGACCATATATTTTAGTGACAGATAAAAAAATCTCTTCTTTCCAAGATATCTTACCTTTATTAGAACAAGTCGTGCAATCAAGTCGTCCAATTTTAATTGTAGCTGACGAAGTTGAAGGTGATGCTTTAACTAATATCGTATTAAACCGTATGCGTGGTACATTTACTGCAGTTGCAGTTAAAGCACCTGGTTTTGGTGATCGTCGTAAAGCGATGTTAGAAGACTTAGCAATCCTAACTGGCGCTACAGTTATTACGGATGATTTAGGTTTAGAATTAAAAGACGCATCTATTGATATGCTAGGTACTGCCAACAAAGTTGAAGTAACTAAAGATAATACTACAGTTGTCGATGGCGATGGAGATGACAATAGTATTGATGCACGTGTCAGTCAAATCAAAGCACAAATTGAAGAAACGGATTCTGATTTTGATAGAGAAAAATTACAAGAACGTTTAGCTAAATTAGCTGGCGGTGTTGCAGTAATTAAAGTCGGAGCTGCATCTGAAACTGAATTGAAAGAACGTAAATTACGTATTGAAGATGCTTTAAACTCTACACGTGCTGCAGTTGAGGAAGGCATCGTTGCCGGTGGTGGTACGGCATTAGTAAACATCTATAATAAAGTAGAAGAAATAGAAGCGGAAGGTGATGTGGCAACAGGCGTGAATATCGTACTTAAAGCGTTATCTGCACCTGTACGTCAAATTGCTGAGAATGCTGGTCTTGAAGGTTCAGTTATTGTTGAGAGATTAAAACATGCAGATGCCGGTGTTGGATTCAATGCCGCAACGAATGAATGGGTAAATATGCTTGAAGAAGGCATCGTTGACCCTACAAAAGTAACGCGTTCTGCATTACAACATGCTGCAAGTGTTGCTGCGATGTTCTTAACTACAGAAGCAGTAGTTGCAACTATCCCTGAACCAGATAATAATGACAATCCAGGTATGGGTGGCATGCCAGGCATGATGTAAAACGACAAATATATTATGATAGAATAGGAAAAGGGTAGCTGAATAAGCTACCCTTTTATTGTACTTAAAAAAGGGTTGGTATTTTTAAGATTTACTTTAAAACGATATATAAAATATGACTAATAAAACATGTTAAAATGGCTTTGAAACAAATTTAAAGGATTTTAGGGTTGTTAATGTTTTCTAAATATTGCATTATGACCTTCTCCGCCATCTAATTTGATAGTTTCACCATTTTCTTCAACTTTATAATTTATACTTTCTTTATCATTACCATCTGAAAATATCATTTTTCCACCTTTTATTGTAACTTTTAATGTTTCGCCACCATATGTTAATTTAGCTGTATTGGCATTATCTTTTGGAACCTCCAAAACCATGTCGCTATTTAAATAGTCAATACCACTACTCTGTGCAAAATTATATTTTCCTTCTTTTAGTCCATTACCACATGCAGCAAGTAATAATACTAAGCAAGTAATTGAGATAAAATAAATTAATTTACGTTTCATAAATGATCCTCCGAATAAGTAATGTTAATATCTTATGATAATAATTATTTAGATATAGAAAGTCGCCCATATGCTAATAAAGAACCAGCGGCTAATAATATAGAAGCGACAATAGAAATTAAATTAGAATTAGATTGCTTACCTGTTTCTGGTAAAGATTTACTAGTTGGTTTAGATTCATTTAGGGAATGTCAATTCCATTTGTTATATTTCTGTTGTCGTTAGTTGATGTAGTTTTTTTAGTATTTTGAACTGATTGATAATTATTGTTAGATAGCTTTTGGCTATTCAAAGATTTGTCCAAATCATATTTGCCAATATAAGTGAAGTTACCTTTGTCAATAGTAGCATTGTATCCACTTTCTTTAGTTACATCGCCGTTTTTATAAACCCTTATAGCTCCAGTTCCAGCACCAGATTTATTACCATACTGAACTAAATAGTAATTCCCTTTATTTTCTACATCATAATAATTTTCTAATCTAGGGCCATCATTACCATTTTTATTCATAACTTCAATAGCGATATTAGTCGCATTGTTAGTGTTTACTACACTATCAGCTGCATGTACATGTTGACTTGCTCCACCCCCTATAAATAATATTGGTCCTGCTAATGCTGATGTTAATAAAATTTTAGATTTCCTCCTTGATAATTATTAAAACTACTTTTTTAAGTAGTGCTCAATACAAATTAACAAATAGAAAAGACATATTATGTCTTTAAATAAGATTTTTGAATAATGTTAGTTAGTAGGAAATAAGATAAGACTATTAAACTGAAGCCCTGTATTAAGAAGATTATTAAAAAAATAGTAATTTTGATTTTGAAAAATGAAAGACATGGCAAAACATTGATGCTGTCCATGGACATGTTATTTCTTATAAAGCAGAGGATTACTGGTTCACAGATCCAAGCATATTAGAAAATTAAAGAAGCAGGTTAAATGAAGAAATTTTAAATGAATCTTATTAACTACAAATTAAATCAATAATTATACAATAAAATGGTTTGAATCAAACTACATTATAAGCTAATTTGATTTAGTAACATAAGCGCTTTTCAAAAGATGACTTCTTTTGAAAAGCGTTTTTTGATAGATGAAAATATTTTAATAATAAAAATATTAAATTTAGGTTTAAATTATAGTTGATAAATACATATTTTAATTGGATGGAATATTATATAATAAGTATATAAATAATTGGTGGTGATGAGATGCAAACTTATGCGGATAAAGATGCTTTAATAATTGAAATTAGGAAAAGAGCCGATTTATTTATTCACGAATTTAGTGATGTATCAGAAGCAGAAAAGGATATATATAAAACTGGTATTGATAGGACACCAGCGCAAATGATTGCATATCAGTTAGGATGGTTAAATTTAATTCAATCTTGGGAAAGGGATAATAAAAATAATATATCCGTTGTAACACCTAGCCCGAATTATAAGTGGAATAATTTAGGGGGACTATATCAAGAATTTTATCAAACCTACTCAAATTACACATTAGAACAACTTATTAATCAGTTTAATGAAGAAGTAGATAGCATGATTGAATTAATTAAAAGTTTAGATGATAAAACATTATTTGAGAGTGATAAAAGGCAATGGGCTTCATCAACGCCTTCCAAATGGCCAGTTTGGAAGTGGATTCATATTAACACAGTAGCACCATTTAAGACATTTAGAACCAAAATTAGAAAGTGGAAGAAAACAGAATTAGATAGATAACTTTTATAAGATGATAACTTTATGAAAAACGATACTATCTAGAATAAAAACGAGTCTTGGCATTATAACCAAGACTCGTTTTTTACATTACTTAAGAATGATAATAGAAAAAATTATAATAAATCTAGTAACCATGCTCCAAATAGAATAAATAAAATGAGTGATCCTATGAAAAAATATAAATTTTTGGGCACGTGTCCAGTTGACGTAAATGCGTAAAGATACAAATGATATGACGTTGAGATAAAAGTAATAATAAGCAATATTGAAAAAATAATTACCATTAAGATCACAGTTTTCGAGTTGTTTTGTCGTTCTGAAAGAATGAATTAATCGAATATGAGAACTTTTTCTTAACATCATAATTACATTACTTCATTTTATCAATTGTTTACTTTAAATCATCTATTGCTTTTGCGATTGATTCAAACACATGCGGAATATCATCTTTTTCAATACAACTAAACGCAATTCGGATATCAGAGTCATTTAAAGCAATGATTCCAATTGAATATTCATTGATTAAATGCGTACGAAGTTCTTCAGGATTTACGCCATTGACTTTGACTGCCATGAAATAACCTGAGTTAAAATCATATGCTTGCCAATGATTTTTGTATTTATCATCATATACAACTGACTTAGTTACTTCATATCGTTGTTGTAAAGTATCAATATTTTGTTGAATTTCTTTGTCAAATTGGTCATGATGTTCTAAGACGTATTTAATAGCACTTTGTGAAGGCATTGGTCCACTTGAAATATTACTTCGTATTAAACCTTTAACTTTCGCCTCTAACACTTCTTTAGCTGTATGATTGCTTAGACCAAATGTAAGGAAACCAACACGTAGTCCCCAAGCAAAGAATTCTTTAGTAGCGCCATCTAAACGAATCGGTAATATATTATTTGATTCAATTTGATTTAACGCAGTAAATATAGATTGGCGATACACATCTTCATAAAATAAACCGTAGTAAGCATCGTCAACAACAGCTATCACTTTTGTGCCCTTTTCAGCAAGTGAACGAATAGTTGATACTATAGTTGCAACTTCATCTTTGTTCGGTGTATAACCAGTAGGATTGTTAGGGTAATTCAGAATGAGAACGACTTTATCTTGATTGTAGTTGTCTAAAGTAGTTACTAAATCATTTGTTGTATAGTGACCTTCTTGATTAAATATTGAATATGTCTCAATATTTGCTGAATGACGTGTTTCATATATTAATTTATAGTTACCCCAATTGTGTGTAGGTACTAAGATCGTATCGCCACTTTCTACAAATAAATCAGCAATTAGAGATAAACCATGAGTCAACGCATTAGTGACAATTGGTCTACTAATCGTTTCTTTTGATAAATCAGGATTTTCTTTGAGCATTTTATCTTGCCATAAATCTCTTAAAGCTTCTAATCCTTGTGGTGGTGCATATGGAAATACGTCATCAGGTGATAGATGATTATAGACATCAAATAACGTATCAGCATACATTTTTCCATCTTTATTTGTAGCCATACCAATTGTCGCATTGTATTTTGTTTTTTTAGCATCAGCCGATTGAGATAATATACCTTTTGGATAGTACATAGATTGGCCTAGCGTTGAAAGCATACTTAAAATTTCAGGACAATCATCAACAAGTTGATTATTTAAGTTTTGAGCTAATGGGTTCATTTATTTAACCTCACTTTTTTTAGTGTTTAATAATATATTATCTTTAAATGTCATAAAGATAAAGTGTTCCTATTATGATTACATAGAATTGATAGTTAAGATTCTTATAAATCGAACATTTGTTCGCTTTTTGTGTTAAAATGATGACAGGTCATCATAAGATATGACACTTTTCATTTGGAGGTGTAGTGTAATGTCGTGGCTATTAGAGGGTATGGTGACACTGATTACGGGTGGTATACTCGTCATATTTCGTGTTTGGTTAGAATCTAAGTGGAAAGATAAGTAGATGACCATACACAAAGGCCCCTAACTTGCCGTTACAAGTTAGGGGCTGTGTAATGTAATTCGTGGATACACTTAAATTTTAACATATGGAAGCATATTTTCAATTTTAAATATCTATTGAAACCGTAATATTTCTTGATGTTTGTTATAATACGGTTATTGAGGTGTTAATTATGATGAAACATTTAACTAAGATTTTCGTGACCTTGGCAATTGTCTTATTTGTTATTGGTTATTACTTACAAGCTTCAGGACATGAAGATCAAGGCGTTAAATTATTATTAGCTGCAATCATGTTTATGATATGTGCTTTTATTAATCGTAGTAATGATAGAAAGAAAAATAAAAAATAGCACTTTAAGAATCTCAGACATAAATAATATACTCATGCTATTTTGCAGATTCGCAGTAGCTGACTGATTTGAAAAAGCGTTTAAGTCAAGCGTTTCTCAGTTTTAGTCAACCTTGCGGGCGGGGCCCCAACAAAGAGAATTTCACTAAGAAATTCTACAAGAAAAGTAAGCTGGGAGTGGATGACGAATTTAAAAGAATTCTGTCCCACTCCCACTTTTTTATTGTATCTATTATATATATACAATTTATCTTAATAACTTTGTTTTATAGGGATATTTACGTATATGACTTTACAAACGTGTATATAGTGTGTATATTATGTATATACAGTTATTAAAGGGGGACATCAATGAAAATTATTCTAAAAAACACCAGTGAACAACCCATTTATGAACAAATCAAGCAACAAATCAAAGAAAATATTTTAAAAGGCTATGTTGAAGCTGGTAGCCACTTACCTTCGATGCGGGAGCTGGCAAAAGATTTGCAAGTGAGTCTAATCACGACTAAGAGAGCTTACGAAGATTTAGAAAAAGATGGATTTGTTACAACTGTTCGAGGTAAAGGCACCTTTGTTAAAGAACAAGATAGTTCAATATTAAAAGAAAAGCAATTCTTTGTAATAGAAAACCTTGCTCGATTAATGATCAAAGAAGCTAAAACAATCGATATGCCTCTGAAAGAATTAAAAGAAATATTAACTTTAATTTATGAGGAGGAAGAAGAATGAATGTCATTGAAGTAAAAAATGTATCGTATCAAAATAAAGCATTTTCAATTAGCAATCTTTCATTCAATATTCCTCAAGGATTTGTAACTGGGTTCATTGGGGCTAACGGCGCAGGAAAAACGACAATGATTCGGTTGATAATGGATATATTAGAACCTAGTAATGGTGATATTTTCATTTTCGGTGAACGAATTACAAATAAACCGAAATGGATTAAAAATAAATTAGGTTTTGTTTATTCTGAAATTTACTTTAATCAACAATGGACTCCAAAAAAACTAGAAAAAATGGTATCACCATTTTATAGTGATTGGGATTCAGAAACGTTCAAATATTACTTAGAGAAATTTAAACTACCTTTTAATGATAAAATTAAGCATTTCTCAACAGGTATGAAAATGAAATTGTCACTAGCGCTTGCTTTGAGTCACCATGCAGAATTATTCATTTTGGATGAGCCAACTGCAGGTTTAGACCCAATCGTTCGCAATGAAGTGTTAGAAATATTACAAAGTGAACTACTCGATGAAAATAAGACATTATTTATTTCAACGCATATCATTTCAGACCTAGAAAAAATTGCTGACTATCTTGTACACATAAAAAATGGAGAAATTATCATGCAAGGATTCCGCCATCAATTACAAGAACAATACGCAATAGTACAAGGTGATAATGAAGATTTAGACGAAGA
Organism: Staphylococcus sp. GDX8P54P; assembly: GCF_017893165.1. Taxonomy (NCBI): domain Bacteria; kingdom Bacillati; phylum Bacillota; class Bacilli; order Caryophanales; family Staphylococcaceae; genus Staphylococcus; species Staphylococcus sp. GDX8P54P. The sequence goes on along the minus strand of NZ_JAESMM010000050.1, from coordinate 3,431 downwards.
ATTAAATCGTTTATTTCTTTATAAAGAAGTGAAATCGACTGGATTTAAAGGATTTACGCAACATGCTCAAGTGTTTAAAGAATTGTTTGCAAACAACGTTAATATTCAACAACCTACAATAGAAGAACTAATGATTTATATCGAAAAATCTCATCTGCGTGACAATCAACAAGAATTTCAGCAAAGTAGGTTGGTAAAATGAAGCAATTATTAATTAGAAATTTTAAATGTCGAAGTGTAACAATAGTCATTTATCTTGCGTTATTGCTCTTTAATCCACTATATGCATTGGTACTTTCTAAAACCGAACTTTATTTTCTGTTCTATGCACCCATTGCTATCACATTAATGGTTGTCAGCATTTTAGATTCTGGACATTTATTTAGACTGCATAGAAGGTTAGGTGGAAAAAGTTCGTATTTATTTTACGAAAGCTTACCTGTTTCTAAGAAAGATATGCTCAACGCAAATTATATTACATGTATTGTGTTAACGTTATTTGGTGGATGTATTATCGCATTATATAATTTTCAATCGTCCAATATAGATTTTGGAGATTTAAGGTATTCAACTGCAATAGCTTTTATATTCGTGAATTTTTTCAGCATTCCAATTGCATTTAGTAGGAACACTGAAAGAAAGCGTGAAGGCATAGCTTATGCACCATATATTATGATTATGATGTTGGCTATACCATTTGCAATAACAACGGTATTCGCAGTTATTAATATACTCGTGTTCCAACACTACTATACCTATAATGTGTTAGACGTCTATTACAATTACGGTTTATTGATTTTAAGTATTATTTGGATGATTATAAACTATTTGATTCAATTAAAACGTATCAATCAGCGTGAAAATAAAGGAGGGCTTACATGAAATTAGAAAACATTACAAAAACATATGGAGATAATGATGTTTTAGATAATATCAATTTTGATTTTGGAGATAGTCAAATTGTAGGTTTAATTGGTAAAAATGGTGTTGGTAAAACAACATTAATGAAAGTAATGAATGGTAATATTATTAATTTCAAAGGAAAGGTTCAATTAAACGATAGCGAGAACGTAGGTTATCTTATTGAACATCCAAAGCTCTATGATAATAAAACAGGTTTAAATAACTTGAGATTATTTGCTCAGGTTCTAGGAAAAGGTTTCGACAAAGATTATACAGATAAAATTATAGACGCATTTGGTATGAGACCATACATTAAGAAAAAGGTAAAAAAATATTCAATGGGTATGAAACAAAAACTAGCGATTGCTGTTTCATTAATGAATAAACCGAAATATTTAATACTAGATGAACCAACCAATGGTATGGATCCAGATGGTTCGATTGATGTCTTAGAAACGATTCAATCATTAGTGAATGATTTAGGAATGAAAATATTAATTTCAAGCCATAAATTAGAAGATATAGAATTGATTTGTGATAGAGCTGTCTTCTTACGTGACGGTAACTTTGTACAAGACGTTAATATGAAAGACGGTAGCGCTCAAGATCATACATCACTTAAATTCGAAGTTGAAGAATTTAACACAGCGCTTGACTATTTAACAGCACATTTCAACGTACTTCAATCTCATAAAGATAGTGGAGAAATCATGATTAAGGCGCAAAAAGATTACAAACAATTACTCAAATCTTTAGCACAAAAAGATCTATATCCTAAGTATATTGAAACAAGAAAAAGCTCGCTTCGTGATACGTACTTTAATATTAATCAAAGAGGTGACAAATAAATGAGAAGTTTACAATTAGTTAAATATGATATATTGAGTTTTTGTAAAAGTTATCTAACTTACATTGCATTACTATTAATCTGGTTAGTTTTAGGATTAATAACATTCTTAATGGCACGAAATAATGATCAAGTAAATTATTCGTCAATTTTATCTATGGCAAATTGGATGTTCTTATTCTTTGGCTTGCTAGTAGTGATTAAGACGATTACTCGTGATTATTCTCAAGGTACGATTCAACTGTATATGAACAAAGTGAAGAATAGAATTGGTTATATCATTGCTAAAACAATTTCAATTGTGTTAATTTCTTTTATTTTTGCACTTATCACATATATTACTTTAATGTTAGTACAAGCATTTACTGATGGAAAAAATTTAGACGGAGATAAGTTCTTAACGAACATATGGTTCTATCTTATCTTCTTACTATTCTTTGGTTTACTATTATTCTTAGTTACATTAATAGTTCAAAAACCAGCAGTTATTTTCACGTTAGGCATCTTCTTAGTATTTATCGTACCGTTTATTCAACCTTTTATTGGTTTGATTCCTGATTGGGGCGAAAAAATTCAAAAATCACTAAAATATATTCCTTTCAGTTATTTAACTGAGAAATCTCAAACGGATAGCATTAAATTTTCAAATTGGCAATGGTTTATCTCATTAGCATCAATTGTTGTTTTATTCATTGCGAATATTGCTTATGCAGCTAAAAGAGATATATAAGACAAGCATAGGAAGTTGTTCCTAAATAAAGAGGGTAGTGGAGCAGAAATAAAATAATATCTGCTTCACTACCCAATTTGTTTTTATTTGCGTTTATAGCATTAATTTACTGATAATGGAATCATAAACTTGATTCCATAATTCAGAATCTGATTTATATTTAGTAGCGATTTCGTGGTGAACCTCTTTCTCCTTGTCATTATAATCAGGCGCTTCTTTATTAGGTAATTTCTCAGCTCTTAGTTGCGTAACATAGTCTTGAGCTTCACGCGCTCTTGGTCCCCAAACACTAACTTGTTCAAATTGATCATTCATAAAGATAAAGATTGGAATCGAACGTGCAGTACCATTTGTTAAATACTGGTCAATTAGATCTGTATCTTCATCTCTATGGAATACACGAACTTCTAGCTGAAGAGACTCACTAATATGCTTTAGTATAGGCAAGTTCATCATAGCGTCGCCACACCAATCTTCACTTATAACTAACACTTTCGAATAGGGACGGTCTTTAAGTTGACCGATTCTGTCGTCAGTTGAAGGTGGCGTGAATGCATTGTAAATCGATAATACGTTGTCTTTATTTACAGTCATGTTTTCGATATAGTCATCTAGTGGTTGACTCTTTTTAAAATACGTTTCTAAATTAGCCATAAGAAATACCTCCCCATTAAATTTATATTATTATAACAATTTTCACTGAAAATGGATAATTATAAAACTCAAAATATATTAGTATGACTGTGTTTCTTATAATGATAAATTAACGTTACAATTGTGTAAGAAACGATTCTTCGTGGATAGATGTTTCTTAGTAAGCGGTTATGATATATTTAAGTTATTAAGAATAGAAGTGGTGGTACATTTGCGTATACAAAATAGATGGGTAATTTTTATTATCTTTACAATCATAGCTTTGATAGTCGTTTATTTGAGTCAAGTCCAGACTCC
>NZ_JAESMM010000049.1:0-10911 GCF_017893165.1 Staphylococcus sp. GDX8P54P | reverse complement strand
TTTACTTTGCAACAGAACCAATTTTTACAATTACCTAGATGATATGTGCGACGAATATAATCCCAAACCAGCAGAAAACAAAATAGATGAATTCGATAAGAAAATCGACGAAATAAAAGATTACATTGATAAAATAAATACATTTTAACATCTATATTTTTTAACATTTTCACTCCAAAAGATAAAAGAATTAAATCACTTACGCATATAATTCGTACACCTAAGAATTAAAATAATTATTCTACTCATACTATGATAATTTTATAGTAAGAATAATTATTGGGGGTAATTTGTATGAATAGTAAAATTCTAAAAATCTCATCTAGTCTGATGGCAGTTGGAATTATGGCTCCAACCATTTTATTTACTACAAACGAAGCAAAGGCTTACGAACAAAATCAACAAGAGATTCAACAGGCTTCTGAACAGCTACAAAAAATGGGCGAAGGCGCGCTTGAAGGCTTACATCAGAACAAAGAAGCTTTCCAAAAAGCTGGCGTATATGACAAAATGGAACGTGACGCTCAACAACTTGCTAACGGTCAATCTGAAAGAGGTAAAGCTACATTAGGAGCTAAAGCAGGGGCTAAAGCAATTAAAGCAACTGCTAAAAAAGTCGGACAAAAAGCTTGGGATGGTTACATAAAACAAGTTGAAAAAAGAGCAGGAGTCAAAGTTGCTTTCTTACATTACCAATCAATCTTTAAATTCTGTGACTACATCACAGGTTTTGGTGGAACAGTTACAGACGCAATTTCCAAAGGATTACAAAATAAATTAGGCTTTAATAAAACATTAGCTTATTACATAGCTAAAGCCTTTGTATTGATTGTATTATAAGAGGTGATAATATCAGAAAGAAACAAATTTTTCTCATATTAATCATAATAGTAATGCTTATTTTATTCTTCATACCGTGGGACAACAGCCACGAAACATTAAGACGTTATTTAATGTTAGCACTCGCATTACTAACACCTTTATACTTTTTAGCAACAAGTAAGAAAGATGAAGATAAGTAATATTTATTGCAACGTTTCAAACGACTTATCGTCGAGAATGATATATCTAAAAAATATGAAGTGTCTTTCGAGTAGTAGCTTTCGAGTTACTACTCTTTTTAATATTTATAATGTATTTACATATGTAAGTACGTATTGATATAATGAATGTAAGGAGATGATAACTATGATTAAAACATCTGAACGCATTTTTAAAAGTGGAAACAGCAAAGCACTCAGTTTAAGCAAACAAACAATCCAGTTAGCTGATTTTGAGGTGGGAGATAAGGTTGAAGTATCTGAAATCAATGGTGGTTTATTTATCAAAAAGAAAGAAGAATCGATTGAAGATGAAATCACAAATTTTTTCAAAAATGGCGGTAAATACACCGAGCCAGAATTTGATTTTGGAGAGAGTGTAGGTCGTGAAATATGAGTATCAAACAGTTTGATATATACTATATTGACCTAGACCCCACTCGAGGTCGTGAAAAACAAAAAATTAGACCATGCTTAATCGTGAATAACAATATGACCATTAAAGGAACAGATTTTGTTTGGGTATTACCAATTACAAATCGTGAAAAACGTTATCCATTAGATATCGAAGTGAAAACTAAAAAAGGATTAGTCACAGGTGTTATAGACACGCTTCAGATACGCGCATTAGACCTTAATGAACGTGAACATAACTATAAAGATGAATTACAAGACAACTTAAAAAACGTCGTCTTACAAGCAATAAAGACGTATTTAAAACCATCATCATAAAAATTCCCTCACTATTTATAATAGTGAGGGAATTAGTCTATACATTATTTGATATTTCGTTTTATCTATAGTTAAACATTTACAATGTAAATTAATAGTTGTCATTTTGATTTTTCTATATAAAAAGAGAGGTTCTGTTGCAAAGTTAAATTAATATACAAAGTTATGCAAAAGCAGTAAATTATATACTATTATATCAACAGATTATTCGGTTGGATTTTATTATTTTTCATTTCTTTGTATCTATATTATATGATTTTCAAGTTTGCAACAGAACCTTTTCAGAATTATTTTCTATTACGGTTTGAAGAGATTTTTCTATAGACACGGATTCTCCATATAATTCATATGCTATTTCGTTATTCAGTTTAAATAATTTTACATCTCCCATGTATACTCCCCTTTATTTAATAAAACATATAGTTAACATAATAGGATTTCATCAGTATCAAACAAACATTTTATGCAAAAAGCCCTTCTCACGTTCTTTCAATAAATCAATTTTTTATTCTTCTATAGAGTTTGGAATTTTTACTTCTAACTCTTCAAATTTCTTTTCACTTAATTCTTTTTGACCTGTCCCATCAGCTAAATACTCATTTTTTCTTAAAAAATCATTTTGAAGTAGATATTTTTTGTCAATATAGTTATTGATTTTATAACTCATAATAGCATTTGAATATATAAAACCATTCAATTCGCTAGGAACTATAGCAATACTACCATTAAAGAAGTTTTGTTTTCCTATATGTGGCACAACAATATATGCAGAACTAACAGAAAAAGGTAAGCAGCAAATATCATTATATAAAACAGAGGATAAGCATTGTTATATGTGCTTATCCTCTGTTTTTGAATTTTATATTAACTTAATTATCATAAAATTGCTTGATCTTTTGACCTATTTCATCTCTTACACGTTGAAATTCTGACCAAGATTTACCTGCTGGGTCATCAAATCCCCAATGCTCTTTTTTTACATTAGGTGGGATGACTGGACAATTTTCATTAGCATCACTACAAAGTGTAACAACTAGGTCTGATTGTTTTAAAATTTTATTATCAATTAAATCAGAAGTATGGTTTGATATATCAATTCCAACTTCTTTCATAGCTTCTATTGCTTTTGGATTTACACCGTGTGCCTCAATACCTCCAGAATATACTTGCCATTCATCTCCTAAGATTTTTTTACCCCAGCCTTCAGCCATTTGGCTACGGCATGAATTACCTGTACATATAAAGTAAATTGTTTTTTTATCCATAAATAGTTTCCTCTTTTTTTAGAAAATAATAAGTATTAGATATAACCCTAACAGTGTGATAAATAATACCGGAATCGTTATAATAATACCGATTTTAAAGTATTGTCCCCAAGAAATTTTAACACCTTTTTGAGTAAGCACATGTAACCAGAGAAGTGTTGCTAACGAACCAATTGGTGTTATTTTAGGTCCTAAATCAGATCCGATAACATTCGCATAAATCATGCCTTCCTTGAGTATACTTGTTGTTTGAGATTGACCAATCGCTATTGCATCTATTAAAACAGTTGGCATGTTGTTCATAATGGATGAAAGAAATGCAGCTATAAAGCCCATGCCCATGATACTACTAAATAAGCCGTAATTTGAAATATTTGTTAGTACATCACTAAGAAGCGTTGTGATGCCCACATTTTTTAGACCAAATACCACAAGATACATACCAATAGAGAATAAAACAATATTCCATGGCGCACCTTTAATTACTTGTTTCGTATGCACAGCCTTAGACTTACGTGCTAATAATACAAATATTAAAGCAATGATACCAGCAATAATTGATACTGGAATATTTATAAACTCACTTATTAAATAACCAACTAGCAATACAGTGAGTACAATCCACGAGATATTAAAAAGCTTTTTGTCCTTAATCGCTTCTTTTGGTTCTCTAATATTTACTGCATCAAATTTTCTTGGGATAGACTTTCTAAAATAAAGCCATAAGACAAGAATACTTGCGATTAAAGAGAATATATTAGGTATAATCATTTTACTGAAGTACTCAACAAATCCAATATCAAAGTAATCAGCAGAAACAATATTAACTAAATTACTAACAATTAATGGAAGAGACGTAGTATCTGCAATAAAACCACTAGCAATAATAAATGGGAATATCGCTTTTTTATCAAATCCTAAACTACGTACCATTGCTAAAACAATAGGCGTCAGTATTAAAGCCGCACCATCATTTGCGAAGAAGGCTGCTACAACTGAACCTAAGAGCATGATAAAGATAAACATTTTCAAGCCATTACCCTTTGATGCTCTTACCATATGTATGGCAGACCATTCAAAGAATCCAATTTCATCTAATATGAGTGAAATAAGAATAACTGCAACAAAAGTTAAAGTCGCATTCCAAACAATTCCAGTAACTTCTAGTACGTCTGAAAAGCTTACAACGCCAGTGATTATAGCAACTACAGCACCAATTAATGCAGTAATACCAATATCTAGACCTTTAGGTTGCCATATAACAAAAATTAACGTTAATACAAATATTGTGATTGCTAATATCGTCATCATTAACACTCACCTTTCTCTACTGTTTCACATATACATGGGACAGTACTGGAACTCAATAGAGTGAGTCGTGATGTAACGTTATCCAATACGTCATGATTCAATTTGTATAAAATTTTATTACCATCTTTTCTGGATGTAATTAAATTATTGTCTTTTAATACTTTCATATGATGACTTAATGTGGGTTGAGAAAAAGAAAAATGCTCTAATAAATCACAAGCGCATAATTCACCGCAAGATAACAAGTCTAATATTTCAAGACGGCTACTATCAGCAATCACTTTTAAGTATTGTGAAATTTCTTTATAATTCAATTTTTCTTCTTCCTTTCTACTTGAAACCTTTTATAACGTTGATAATTTTTATTACCACCTGACAAATTAAACACTTGTTTAAAACCTAAATTAATAAGTACGTTTTGTGCAGCATTCCCAGTAGTACCTTTATTACAGTAAGTCACTATCTTTTGATTTTTATCTACTGTTTTTGCATAACTTCTCAATATTTTCAATGGGACGTTAATCGCTCCATCAACATGATTAACTTCAAATTGCTTTGGAGAACGTACATCTAAAATCAATAAGTCATTATTTTGTTTCATGACTTCTTCAGGCGTTATAATTTTGCGTCCTCGAGTAATATTGTGTCCAATCATCCCTGTATAAATAACAGGATCTTTAGTTGTAGAAAAAGGAGGCGCATATGCTAAATCTAAATGAAATAAATCTTCTGCATGGGCACCAAACGTTATAGCAGTAGCTAGTACATCTATTCTTTTATCTACACCTTCATACCCAATAATTTGGGCACCCAGTAATTTAGAATTGTTTTTATCAAATATAGCTTTAATTACCATTTCTTGGCCTTGCATATATTCTGGACGATTCGGTTTCACATTGTGTAATACGTCAATATCAATATCTAAATCAATAGCTTCTTTTTCAGTTAAGCCTGTTTGGGCAATTGTCATATCAAATATACGAACAATGCCTGTTCCTAAAATGCCTTTATGTTCTAGATTTCCACCAGTTAATCGATCTCCTAAAATACGTCCCATTTTATTTGCTGTAGAACCTAACGGTCTATATATAGGGTCACCAGTAATTAAATTATAACTTTCTGCTACATCACCAATTGCATATATGTGAGGAATATTTGTTTCAAAATACTTATTGGTTTGTATTGCTCCAGATTTTCCAATATTAATACCAATTTCTTTAGCTAATTTAGTATTTGGTATGACACCAATTCCAATAATGATTAAATCTGTATCAATTAATTCGCCAGTTTTTAAGCTCACTCTATTTATTGTATGATTTTCATCATAATCAATAATATCTATTTCATTATTGGTATATACGTTAGCTTTATCTTCAATATATTCTTGAATCATAAAACTGATATCGTAGTCTAAATGAGGCATAAAAGTACTACGTTGAATAATTGAAGTATTGTAATTAGATAATTGTTCTAACATTTCTAGACCAATAAATCCACCACCAATGATTGTTATATTCTGAACATCATTGTCCTCAATATAATTATAAATTGCTTTCGCATCATTAATATTCTTAACTTTAAATACATTGTTATATTCTTCGCTATTTAATTGAGGAATTTCCTTAGGCGATGAGCCTGTTGCTAATACTAATTCGTCATATTCTTGAATCATCTTTTCATCATTTACTAAATTGGTAACAGTTATTGTTTGATCAGTATCATTTATCTGATTCACTTCATATTTTGTATAAATATCTATATTAAAGCGCTCTTTAAACCATTTAGCATTTCTTGGCGTGAGTTCATCAATATCAGATACATTACCGCCTATATAGTAGGGGATACCACATACTGAATACGAAATATCACTATCTTTATCAAAAACGATAATTTCCACATCTTCACTATTTCTTCTTGCTTTAGCCGCGACACTTGTACCGGCAGCAACTGAACCGATGATTACAATTTTTTTAATTATGATAACCCCCCATAAGGTATGACAAAATAATTGTCAAAACTTTCATTTTTAATCTTGTTTATCCAAAATGATTCATCTTCTTTTTTGTTACTAAAAAGGTCATCACGTTGATTTAGCGTAACTAACGATTGATTAACAACCCACCAATTATGGCCTATATTAGCTCTATTTAAATCTTCTACTAAACGTTTAGATTCTAAATAAGGTGTTTTTTCTGCTAGTGTTACGATTATCATCTGTGTTAAATTTTTATTTTGAATTTTAGGTAATAATGTTTCAACATTACTGGTAGTTTGAGTTGATTTTTTCTTTAATTCTCTATGATGATTTTCACTAGAATCAAGTAACAGCAAGGTATGGCCTGTAGGAGCTGTATCTACAATGACGTAATCCATGTCGTCTTGATTCTCCATAATGTCACTAAAGGCTTTGAAAAATGCTATTTCTTCTGTACAAGGTGATTTTAAATCTTCCATAATATAATCAATATCGTCTTGTGGTGTATCATCATTCACTGTGGCTAGTACTTCTTTTTTATACTTTTCTAATGCTTGTTCTTCATCAATATAAGCAGTATTTAAATTACTTGTAGTTTCAACATTAATTTCTTTAGTAGGGTCAGTAGTTGCTAAAAGAACACGATATCCTTTATTAGATAACGTTGTAGCTAATTGCGTTGCTACTGTCGTTTTACCAACGCCACCTTTTCCCATTGTAAATAAATATTGAACTTTACTATTTTCAATTTCATCGATTAATTTATTGAATTGCGGATGATCTTCAACAATAAAGTCATCATTTTCAATTAAGTTATCATCATTTAATAGATTAGTTAAATTTTCTATACCTTCTTCTTTCTGATTTTTATATGGAACGTAATAAGCATGATTGTTATTTAACCATTCAGTAAAATGATTAATGTTTTTATCTTGTTCCGATTTCATCTGACTCGAAATTAAACCGTGACTTTCTTCTATATAGTTGTTAATGATTACTTTGAATTTAGAAATTGACAGTTGTTGTAATTCTTGTTGCGCTCTTTGAATTTCATATATAGAAGAGTGAGTAGGTCTCGCAACTAACATCATGGTCGTATCATCTTGGTTACGTAGTTTTTCAAGTGCTGAATTATATTTAACTCTATTTTCATTTAAACCTGATAATTGACCTAAGCAAGAAGCGTCATTACTCGTTGTATTTAAATAATCTGTCCATGCAGAAGGTAATTCAAGCATTCTCAAAGTGTGACCTGTGGGAGCTGTATCAAATATAATGAAATCAAATTCTTGTTCTAAAGTTTTATCGGATAAAAAATTTGTAAATTCATTAAATGCTGCTACTTCAACTGTACATGAACCACTTAACTGTTCTTTCATTTCAGCAAGCACATCTTCTGGTAGAATACCCTCATAAGGTTCTATAGATTGTGCTTTATAATCGTCTGCAGCAACAATCGGGTCGAAATTGGCTATAGAGAGATTAGGTATAGGTTGATATTTAGTTAATTTATTAGATAATTCCATTTGAAATACATCTTGTAAATTACTAGCTGGATCAGTACTTACTAAAGCTACTTTCTTTCCATTCTCTGCTAAGTTTAAAGCAATAAAACTTGATATCGTTGTTTTGCCTACGCCACCTTTACCAGTAAAAAACAAATATTTTGTTAACTCAATGTTATCTAAATTCAATTTATTTAAGTATTTAACAGCATCCATTTCCACCACAGCATCCTCCATTTCTCATTTGATTAACTGTAATGATTTCATCGGCTTCTTCTTGGGTAATATAAGCGCCCGTTTTAGCTATACCGCCTTCTATAAAAGTGATGGGTAAAACTTCATCACCTTTTTCTTGAATTAAACGAATAACTTCTTGATTTTTAATGAATTCATTCGGATTATTATTCATATTATAACGTTGAACTTCTATTTGATTTTGTTTTAAATATTCATTGATTTGGTTCGCTTTTATTAGTGTTTCATCCGGTTCTGGACCACATACCCCAGTAGAACAGCACATAGCTTCTTCGTATATTTCAATATTTAACATTATACTCACCTCATTAATTAATTTGCGATTATAGATTAACATCTATATAGATGGTTGTCTATATTTTGTTTGAGTTTTAAAAATTTTACTAAATTTAATTCTTAATAATACAATTTATGAAAAAATTATTTTAATATTTCTGTGAGCAATACCTAAGTTTATGTAAAAATTGTAGTTTTTTTCTTGCGATAATATAGATATTGATTTATATTTAATATATCAAAAAAAATTGATGTATTAAATGATATAAAACTACGTTGACAATAAGGAGGCATGCTTGATTGCGAGTAAACCATGCAAGTACTTTAACTGTTGGTTATTTTGTAAGTTATTTAAATCTTGTTATGCTCTCAAGAGAAATCAATTTAAAAGAAGCTACAATATATATGGAAAAGGAGTTCTTTAAAGGGAACATTAATCAGTATGGCGAATCAACAAAAAATAACTATAAACAAGCAATTCAAGAATTGAAATAAAGATAATATAAACTCAATGAAATATTATAAAAAGGATGGTCTTTTATGGAAGTTATTAAAGCAAAGACTGATATGAGTGAAGATCAACAGTTTGACTTTTATGAAAATATGTTTAATGCACTTGCCGATAAAATCAGATTAAAAATACTAAATCAAATTAGCCAAAGCTCTAATAAATCATTATGTGTATGTGATTTAGAAGAGTTATTAGATATAAAACAATCTAAACTTTCTTATCATTTAAAAAAATTAGTAGATGCAAATGTTCTTATTGCTGAAAAGCATGGCACATGGAATTATTATAAAATTAATGAGCAGCAAATACAGGTTGTTTTAAATGAAGATACTTGTTGTAAGATATTATGAGTATCTTCTTTTAATACAAAACAGATCGATTTTTTTTGATTAATTAATCAAAAAAAGTTGATTAAAGAAATTCGGAGGCGTTATACTGATGTTAGATTCAATTATAGAATTCATAAAAACATTTTTAATGCTGTTTTTTGAATTATTAATACTGTTCATAATCGTAAGTTTTATTGTAAGTCTAATCCAACAAGTAATTTCGGAAGATAAAATCAAAAGCATGTTAAGTAAGCCTAACCAAGGAATCAATTATTTTTTTGGGATGATATTTGGTGCGATTACTCCCTTTTGTTCTTGTTCAACTATTCCAATACTTGCAGGTCTATTAAATTCTAAAGTACCTTTTGGTCCAGCGATAAGTTTCTTAATTGCTTCACCATTAATGAATCCATTAATGGTGTTTATGTTATGGGCCTTATTAGGTTGGAAAGTTGCAATAGTTTATTTTATTGTACTAGCAATCTTTAGTATCTTAACAGGTTTTGTATTTTCAAAAATGAATTTAGCTGAAACTTATAAAGGTGTAAATGTTAAAGGCGATGGATTTTTCGCTAATAAAAATGGATCTCGTTTTAAACAAGCATTAAATGATGCTTGGGCATTTTTATATCCAATGCTTCCTTACCTATTTATTGGTGTATTTATTGGAGCGTTCATATATGGATTTGTACCCGAAACATTTATTACAAAATACGCAAGTGGAGATGGCGTTATATCCGTATTCATTGGATCTGTTATAGGCATTCCAATGTATATCAGACCTGAAACAATGTTACCTATAGCTGAGGCATTAGTATCAAAAGGGATGTCTTTAGGAACAGTAGTTGCGTTGATAATAGGTGGTGCTGGTGCAAGTATTCCAGAAGTAGTATTATTATCTAAATTATTCAAGAAAAAATTTGTAGTCTCATTCGTTATTGCAATTTTAGTTGTGGCTATTGCAACTGGTCTAATTGTTAACTTAATCATTTAAGGAGGTGAAGTAAATGGGTATCAAAGACACATTAAAAAAATTAAAACCTCAAGAACAGTCATGTTGTTCAGTTAAAATTGAAGAGAAAACAGACAAAAAAGACGAAAATAATGAGAAAAAAGAAAATGGTAATAAAAATTGTTGCTAAAATTAAAAAAGTTCTGCTTGATTTTACATTTATTAACATAATCGATGATTATCAGAAGTTTGAGTCACATTAAAAAGGCACAACAAGTTCATAAACTTGTTGTGCCTTTTTAATTGCAATTAATTACCGAAGAATCGACTCCAAAATCCCTTTTTAGATGGTTCTACCTCCCTATTATCATCAGGATCACTCTTCGTTTCTTCAACGAACTTATCCTCTTTTGTTAATTCATCTGTACTGTCATTCTTTTTCTCTTCGGCTATATCCTTGTAATTTACTTCTGTTGGTTGACGCTTTGTTTGTTGTTGGTTGATATTTTGCGATTCTTCAGTGAAAGTTGCTTCTTGCGGATTAATATTTTGTCTATTATTCGTCGCTGTATCAAAAGAATAATTAAGCTGTCTTTCTTCTTCTAATTGGCTTTCTAGTTTTTGAATTTTTTTATTGCTTTCTAATGCTAAGACTTGCTGATTTTCTAGAAGCCTATTAAGTGTATTTATTTGTTCTTTATCTCTACTTGCCTGTTTCTTATATATGTCTAGTTGAATATATAACTGTTTTATTGTTTCA
>NZ_JAESMM010000005.1:0-215893 GCF_017893165.1 Staphylococcus sp. GDX8P54P | reverse complement strand
TTAGTTAAGTAATGCTTATTTTAATGATAAGTACTTGACTAATCGTAGGAATAAGGGAGCGGGACAGAATTCTTTTGAATTCGTCGTCCACTCCTAGCTTGCTTTACTTGAAGCATTTCTTAATGAAATTCTCTTTGGTAGGGCTCCGCATCCTCAAGGTTGACTAGAACTGAAAAAGTTTAATTTAAGCGCTTTTTCAGTTCAGTCAGCTACTATGAATTTGCAAAATAGCATCATTATATTATTGATGTCCTAGCCTCTATGCTTACTTCGCTGGTACAACTGCACCTTTGTATTTATCTTTAATGAAGTCTTGAATCTCTTTAGATTGTAATACTTCCATTAAAGCTTTGATTTTTTCATCATCCTTATGTCCTTTTTGAACTGCAATTAAGTTTGCGTATGGGTTGTTGTTTGCTTTTTCAACAGCAATTGAATCTTTTTGTGGACTTAATCCTTGATCAATTGCATAGTTAGAGTTGATGATTGCAGCATCTACATCTTCGTTTTGATAGATTTTTGGAAGATATTCTGCTGATTGTTTACTGTTAAATTTAATGTCTTTTTTATTTTCAGTGATATCTTCGAATTTAGCATCTTCGATTTTTACACCTTTTTTGATTTTAATTAATCCTTCATCAACAAAGAATTTTAAGAAACGACCTTGCTCTGCTGGGTTATTTGAAACATATACTGTTGCACCTTTAGGAAGGTCTTTTAAACTTTTATATTTTTTAGAGTAAACAGCCATTGGTTCTAAGTGAACTTTACCTGCATCTTCAATTTTGTATCCTTTTTCTTTACTTTCAGTTTTTAAGTAAGGTACGTGTTGGAAATAGTTCGCGTCTAGTTCACCTTTATCTAACAATTTGTTTGGTGTTGTGTAATCGTTAATTGTTTTAATTTCTAGATCATAGCCCTTCTCTTTAAGTAAAGGTTTCGCTTTTTCTAGAATTTCAGCGTGTGGTGCTGGAGATGCACCTACAACGATTTTCTTATCTTTGTCACCACTACCATTGCCACAAGCTGCTAAAACGACAGTTAATGTTAGTACTAAAATTAAGCTTAAAAGTTTTTTCATTAAATCATTCCTCTTTTCTTTTAGCGTTTGTCAATTTTATTTGTAATCCAATCCCCAATAAATTGGATTATAAATACGATAATTAAAATAAATACAGTTGAAACTAAAATGACATCATTTTGGTTACGCGTAAATCCTGTTAAGTAAGCTAAGTTACCTAAACCACCTGCACCAATAACACCTGCAATTGCAGTAGATCCAACTAATGCGATTGCTGTTACGGTAATACCTGAAACGAGTGCTGGCATTGCTTCTGGTAATAGTACTTTACGAACAACCGTCCAAGTACTTGCTCCCATTGACCAAGCCGCTTCTATAACACCTTTATCTATCTCTTTAAAAGCAATTTCAACTAATCTTGCATAGAATGGCGCTGCGCCGATGACTAATGCTGGTAAAGCACCCGTTGGACCACTGATTGTTCCGAGTAAGACACTTGTAAATGGAATTAATAACAAGATTAAGATGATAAATGGAATTGCTCGGAACAGGTTAACTATAAATGAAACGATACTATAAAAGACTCTAGCACCTTTCGAATTACTCTTGGCTGATAGAAATAAAAGTACACCTAAAATCAAACCAAAAATAAATGCGAAAATCGTCGACACAATAGTCATATAAAGCGTTTCATAAATGGCTTGCCATACTTCTGGCCACTGGACGTTAGGCATTGTAATCATCTCTTTAAAAATATCACCGTATGATTTATCCATGCTTAACCACCTCCACATTTACATGTTGCTGATGTAAATCTTCTTTAAATGTCTCAAATTCTGTTTCAGCAATATGTGGTATGTGAACCACTAAGAAGCCTACTGCACCGCCACGTGTGTTTTTAATATTTGCCTCAAGAATATTGATATCAATGTTATGTGTTTTACTTATGTACGAAACAACGGGTTCTGTCGTATTATCACCATTGAAATTAAGTCTAACGATATAAGCATCTGAATCTAACGGTTCAAGATGTTGGATAGATTCTTCAAAATCATCATCTAAATCATCTTTCACGAAGCGTTTAGTCACTTCGTGTTGTGGATTTTCAAATACTTGCGTTACTTTACCTTGCTCTATCACACGTCCGCTTTCCATAACTGCTACTTCATCACAAACACGTCTGATAACGTGCATTTCATGTGTGATGATCACAATTGTAAGATTTTCGCGCGCTTTAATCTTTAACAGTAAGTCTAATATTTCATCTGTTGTTTGTGGGTCTAATGCACTAGTAGCTTCGTCACATAATAGAACATCTGGTGCGTTTGCCAAAGCTCGTGCGATGCCGACTCTTTGTTTCTGACCACCTGATAATTCAGAAGGATAAGCATTTTCTCGTCCCTTCAAACCAACAAGATCAATTAATTCTCGTGCTCTTTCAATTGCTTTACCTTTAGAGTATCCTGCAATTTCTAACGGGAACATAATATTGCGAAGTACCGTTCTTGACCATAATAAGTTAAAGTGTTGGAATACCATACTTACTTTTTGACGTTTTTTTCTTAATTCTGCTTTTGAAAGTTTGTTAATATTATCGCCATCTATAATAATATCGCCAGATGTAGGCGCTTCTAGATTATTGAACATTCTAATTAACGTACTTTTACCAGCACCAGAGAATCCGATAACTCCAAAAATAGAGCCCGTTTCTATATTTAAGTTAACGTGATCAACTGCTAGTACATCCTTATCTTTTGTGTGATAGCGTTTAACAACTTGATTTAACTCAATCACGTTTAGTGCCTCCTTAAAATTCATTATGTAATTAAAAAAATGCTTTCTCACTTTAGATTAAGTTGAGAAAGCATTGATTCATCTTTCTCTCATCTTCTAAAGTAATTAACTTTATGTGAATTGGCACCATTTCTAATATTAGACGGTTGCCGGGCTTCATAGGGCACATCCCTCCACCTCTCTTGATAAGAGTTTTCGCACTATTTAATTAATTTATATCCTACCATTGCACTATAATTTCGTCAACAATTATTTTAATTTTTCTAACAAATAAGGTACAGATTGAAATGCATAAATTCTATCTACCTCTATGTCCTTATTCATAACAATTAGAACAGGTACTGACATAATTTTGTTACGTTCACTATATTTAGGATGGTAATTCAAATCGATTTTTTTAACGGGTAAATGTAGTATTTCATTCGCAATATCGAGCATTCGCTCAGACATTTTACATGTACCACACATCGGTGTGTATCCGAAAATGAGGTGTTTATCTTTATTAAAATTCTCACTAATATCTTCAATTTCTATAGATTTACTCATGCATGATTACTAACCTTTCAGTCGTTAAATTGGGAATTAGACGTTTTTCTTTACGTACTGTAAAGCCATGTTTACTCAATACATGCGCAAGATAGTTCTTGGGACATCTAGCAACTTCACAATATGTTTTATCAACATAAATGTGTTCACATTCACTAAGATGACGTTTAAACCACTTTCTTATCTTTTCACCTTCGTCATCTGAATCTGCTAGCACAAAGACTTGCTTGTCATATAATGTTTCAATCATGTCATCTAATTTATCAATACTCATTGTACCATGCGTACAAATAATATTGATAGGTTCAGCGATGACTTGTTGTACTCTCTTCTTATCAGATTTGCCTTCAACAATTATAACTTTATTTAAAATTGCCATGTTAATCCACCTTCTAAGTCGATAATAAACAATCAGTTACTTCTTCACAGAACGCGCATACCTTAAACATCATTTACAATTACTTAACAATGTACGCAATTAAAGACGCCATACCAAACTGAGATGATTACTTTATAGATAAAAAGACAAAATAAAAACTCCATGATCGCAATCAAGGAGTTTAAATTAATTATTCACCAATCATTTCTTTATATTGATCAGCTGATAATAATTCATCTAATTGACTTTCATCGCTAAGTTCAACTTTAACCATCCATGCTTTCTCATATGGTGATTCGTTAACAAACTCAGGACTATCTTCTAATTCTTCATTTGATTCTACAACTTTACCAGATACTGGCGCATATAATTCAGAAACAGTTTTAACTGATTCTACACTACCAAAAGTATCCCCTTCGTTGATTTCATCATCAACTTCTGGTAATTCAACAAATACGATGTCACCTAATTCGCCTTGTGCGTATTCAGTGATACCAATTGTTACTGTGTTGCCTTCAACTTTTACCCATTCATGTTCTTTTGAATATTTTAATTCGCTCGGTACTGCCACGAGAATCCCCTCCTAAAAATAATTACAATTTAATGATGCCATACAGTAAGGTTTCATTCAACTATTAAAGTAAAAGTTACAATAATTTATATAAATAAAATTTGTAATTTTAAACTATAACCAAATTTCTTTGTATTGATCTTCTTTAAATCCTAATGTGATGTTTTCTCCAGAAATAGCTAGTGGTCGTTTAACTAACATGCCATCAGAAGCTAATAGATTTAATTTTTCATCAGTAGATAAATCTTTTAATTTATCTTTTAAACCTAATTCTCTATATTTTGCACCATGCGTATTAAATAGTTTATTAACTTCTACACCTGTTTTATCGATAATATCTTCAAACTCTTTTTTAGTTGGTGTGTGTTGTACAATGTCAATCGGTTCATAACTTACGCCATGCGCATCTAAAAATTTTGCTGCTTTTTTACAAGTTGTGCAATTTGAATATTGATAAAATTTAATCATTCAGATGTAACCTCCTATTTCGTCTTATTTTAAATATATCAGATAATCTATGTAAACGCTCTATATTTTAAGCTTAATTTTTCATTTAAAGTAAATTATTCGTTATAATACATTTAGTATTAATTAAAAGGAGCGTTTATTATGCAAAGTATTACTACAACTGATGCGTTTAAATCAACAATCGAAAGTGATAAACCCGTTATCGTTAAATTTGAAGCCGGTTGGTGTCCTGATTGTAAAGCAATGGATATGTGGATTGATCCAATCGTTGAAAAGTATAACGATTACGATTGGTACACTGTAAATCGTGATGAACTTGAAGATGTAGCTGCAGAAAATGATGTAATGGGTATCCCTAGTTTATTAGTATTTGAAAATGGTAATAAACGCGCACATTTACATTCTGCAAATGCTAAATCACCTGAGCAAGTAGAATCATTTTTAGACGAAACGTTTAATAAATAAGACGTAGCAACGAAAAATAATTTAAACATTTAGTCTTTATATTACGGCGTAGTTGACTGAACTTGAGATAAGTTTGTCTTTTGGTCAGCTTCTAACTCAAATAAGAGTCTGGGACATAATTCCTAGAGAAATAGCCAGTAAATGAGTTTTAACAAATTCATTTACTGGCTTCTTTATTTAGAATACTCCGTATTGTTGGCTCGCTTGCCCAACGTGCTTTGCTTGTAGAAACTGATTAACTCAGTTTCTCTGTGTTGGGGCCCTTCTTATGGGACAGCTTCAGCCTGTAGTCCTCTAAAGAAATTCTTAGATGAACATTTACTCATTCTGTTGTGATGCTTGCCTAGGGGGATGGGTCGAGCCGCGGTCTCGACACTTATCCTACTCCCTCAGGCGTCACACAACGTCATTCGTAGTTCATCTTTAGAATTTCTTACATAAGTGCGCTAGCACTTATGTTCATTAATAATCAACGCAAGAGTCTCGCCAAAATACTTTGTATTTAATAGAAATTGTCTTTATTTACTTATCCAAGAACTTTATGTCCCGGACTCTTATCGTTTTAGCAATAACTCACTGGTTTGAAAATGCGCTTAAATCAATTTCTTTCAAACCTAGTCATGATTGCCACCGTGCCCAAGTGAAGAAAATTTTATCAAGAAATTCTCTTTCCTAAAGAGGGACGACGAATTTATTTTACTTCTGTCCCACTCTCTCCGTTCATTCTAATACTTAGAAATTAAATGTTTATTTTTACGTGATGCTTTTGGTGGCACTTCTTCTAAATCTGTTAAATATAGGAAACCTGCAATAATTTCGTCTCCTTGTACACCAAATACTTTTCGAACTTTAGGTTCAAAAATATAAGGTGGTGTCTTCCAACATGTACCAATACCTTGTTCATGCAATAGTAGCATTAAATTTTGAGCATACGCACCCATCGCAAAGAAGTTTTCGCGATTTTGTCGTTGTCTTGGATCTGTTTTAAGCACGAGTACTAACATGCCACCCAAATTAGTCACATTCTGGTAGTGGTCTTCTTGTTTATCAGGGTCATTTGGAAAAGCAAAATGCGTAACATCTCTACTCATCTCCCCTAATCTATCCTTAGCTATATGGATAATTCTCCATGGTTCTCGCATTCCATGATTTGGAGCATCTGCTGCTTTCTCAATCGCTTGATAAAGCTTATTATCATCTATAGTCATATCATGTTTGAATTTCTTAATACTTCTTCTTGAAGCAATTGCTTCTTGTAGTTCCACAATTATCGCCCCTTATTATTGATAATTCTTCTCAATTATAAAACCTTTACCACTTAATTTCAAATGTCTATTAATGATTCTCATAAAATAGTAATTGCTGTTTTAAACGATTGATATGTATTTGTCCTGGCGCTTGAGGTTCACCTAAACATCCATATGATACTGTACCACCAAATACACCTTGCGCAGTTCTACTCACTAAACCAGTACTAGACATTGAAATACCAATCACTTTCGCATCTAATGTATCTGCACTTGCTGCCATTGCTTCAAGTAACGTAACCACATCTTCTTTGCCATGAGGCATCACAGCAATTTTGACATAATCAGGATTGAATTGATTCATTTTATAATAAGTAAATTTTAATATATCTGTTTCAGGCGTTTCTTCAAAATTGTGATATGAAATGACAACTTGTTTATTGTTTTGATGTGCTAAGTTGACTAAATCTCGGTATGCACTGACATCACAATCACTATCCCATTCAATATCAATCATATGGCAATGATGACCTTTGATAATGTTGTTCAATAAAGCCATGTAGCTTTCATACGACATTTCACCTTGGCCACCTTGTGACAGCGTACGATATGTTACTAAAACTTTAACGCTCAAATTCATATCTTGTAGACGCTTGAGATTGGATTCAAGTAACTCAAGATGTTGTTGTTTCCATTGATCAATTCGTAATTCTAGTATATCCATATCTTCACTAAAGACCTGAATATCATCTAGTGTTGCTGTATCCAATAATTGATTCGGAGCTACTGTTGCAGCCACTTCAACGTTAGTCATAAAGTTTCCTTCTTCCTAAATTAAACTTGCATTTATTTTAAACTATTGTCAGTCTATCTCCAACCTCAAGTAACTTACTTTATCGATTAATTTACTATTTAATGATTTAATATTTTATAAATGGGTAGATAATGATTGTATACGAATTTAGGAGGTAATAATAATGGCAGTTCAATATGAAACAAAAGCAACAAACGTTGGTGGACGTAAAGGACATGTAAACACTGACGATAATGCAATAAATGTAGATGTATTACCACCACAACAAGCGGACGGAAAAGCAACTAACCCTGAACAATTATTTGCAGCTGGTTACGCTTCATGCTTTAATGGTGCATTTGACCTTATCTTAAAACAAAATAAAGTGCGTGGCGCTGAGCCAGAAGTAACTTTAACTGTACGCCTTGAAGATGATCCTGATGCAGAAAGTCCAAAACTAAGTGTAGCAATCGATGCTAAAGTAAAAAATGTATTATCTCAAGAAGACGCTGAAAAATATTTACAAGATGCACATGAATTCTGTCCATATTCTAAAGCAACACGTGGTAATATCGACGTTGACTTAAATGTGGAAGTTGTAGAATAATTGCATTTTAAATAAATAGACAAATAATTAATTTAATCACTTGTCTTAGCTTTAGACACAAAAATTCTTTTTTCTAGAATTTTTGTGTCTTCTTTTTTTGTGAAATTTTCAGATTTAAGTTATTCTATAAATACAGTAAATAAATAACTTTATAAAACATTTATACATATTAAATCTCAAATAGTTTATAATAAAATTGTTTTTACATCAATTTTTTTGAGCTTGACCTATTAATCATACAAATTTTGCGATTATAGAACTGTGACCTATGATAGGTATAGGAGGACATAATGACAACGATTCGTATACTAAAACAAAATGACTTAGCATATTATACTCAATTATTATCAAGCAATTCCCACACTTATTCATGGGATAAAGTATACCTCGAGAATATCTCTAATGATGACCTGAATCAAATACTTTCTGATGATGAAGCATTTTGTAATATAATCGGTGCATTCAAGGATGATAAACTTGTTGCATGTGTGACATTACGTCAGTTAAAACAAGTTGGAACTTCTCATAAAGCCATTCTAGAGAATTTATTCTTTCTTGATAAAAAGGATGAAACAACACTTCAAGATTTAATGAAAGCTGCTTTAGATCATGCCAAATCTCGTAATATCGAAAAACTAATGACATGTGTGACGTCTAATAACATTACCGGTAAAATCTTTTTCTCAACTTTAGGATTTGAAACATTAGGACTTGAAGCGAAATCTTCAAAAATTGGTGATGACTATTTTGATGTACATTGGTTATTATATGATATTGTCTAACCCTTTTTCATAATTGCTTAACATTTTTCTAGACATTTCATATGTGACCTTTATAATGAATTTTATATTCTAAATTTTCAGAATTTGTTGATTCAAAATTGCTTATATGTGGGGTATAAAATGATACAAGCTGTTATACACGGGCTCTTATTGGCAATAGGCTTAATACTACCTTTAGGTGCCCAAAATATATTTGTCTTTAACCAAGGTGCTAATCAAACGAAATTTCGGCGTGCACTGCCTGCTGTAATTACAGCTGGACTATGTGATTCTTTACTCATAGTATTAGCTGTCATAGGTGTATCTTTAATCCTTATGTCATTTCCATTGCTCCAAATTGTAGTATACATCATTGGATTAATATTTCTACTATATATGGCATGGTCATTGTGGCATGAGCAAAGTACGCATTTAGATGATCAGAGGGGAATCTCACCTGCTAAGCAAATAAGCTTCGCCCTTTCTGTTTCACTCCTTAATCCACATGCAATTATGGATACAATTGGAGTGATTGGTACAAGTGCCTCTGCCTACACCGGTTCTGAAAAGATAGCTTTTACTATAGCGACGATTAGTATTTCATGGTTGTGGTTTATCTTTTTAGCAATTGCTGGACGCAGTGTGGGTCACTTTGATAAGTCAGGTCGATTATTGATAATATTAAATAAAATATCAAGCATTATCATTGTTATCGTTGCATTAATGATACTTCAAAAAATGTTCCATTTACTATTTTAAAAGTGCTGTTGTATATGCGCTAAGGACTCATTCTAAATAGCACACTAAAAAGGGGGAGGGACATAAGTAATATAATAATGCTATTTAGCAAATTCGCAGTAGCTGACTGAACTGAGAAGGCGCTTAAATAAAGCTTTTCTCAGTTCTAGTCATCCTTGCGGGGGTGGGACGACGAATTCAAAAGAATTCTGTCCCACTCCCTTCATGAACCAATTTAATTTTCATGTTTAGAAATATCACCATTTTCTGGATCAATTTTTTCTATAAATTGAAATGCGTTATTGTCATATGTAAATTTTAAAATATGACAATTTCCAATAAAGTATTGCGTTGCTGCTACATCTCCAATAACTTTTCTTAAAAAAACATCAAGTGTCGTTCCGTGACTGACAACTAAATTAGTATCACTATCTGTGGTACGCATAATTTCGGTTAAAGTGCCGATAAAACGCGCCTCAACTTCTTCCTTAGATTCTCCGTCAAACACAACCAAACGGTCTCCAAATGCATCTTCGACATCATAATTTGAATTTAATAAATCATTACTTTCCCCTTCTAAAATCCCAAAATGCCATTCTTTAAGTCCCTTTAGGCGCTTATAGTCTTGATCAGGTACAACACATTCTAACGTATCACATGCACGTTCCGAACTTGATGAATATAAATTTCCAAATGAAATGTGATGTGCCTCAAAATATTGACTTGCTTGTTTAGCTTGAGCGATGCCTAAGTTTGTTAGAGGAGAGTCACTTGCCCCTTGCACCTTGCCTCTTAGATTAAACATTGTTTGTCCATGTCTCATTAAATAGAGTGTTTTTACCATTATATACACCTCAAACGTAAATTTTGCTTCTAATCATTCACTTTTATCGATAGTGTT
The DNA here is from genome assembly GCF_017893165.1 of Staphylococcus sp. GDX8P54P. Classification (NCBI taxonomy): domain Bacteria; kingdom Bacillati; phylum Bacillota; class Bacilli; order Caryophanales; family Staphylococcaceae; genus Staphylococcus; species Staphylococcus sp. GDX8P54P. The sequence continues at coordinate 205,602 of NZ_JAESMM010000005.1, read as the reverse complement.
ACTAGTTACTACTAATGCTTAAGCACAATTGAATTTTCGAGTAATAGTATACATTAATTTTTTAATTTTCAAAAACAAGAACATCGAAAAAATTTATAAAGTGGTTTGAATACCGTCATGATGGGTATAAATTATTATAAGATTCACAATTCTAAAAGGAGTGTCATTGATGAGCAATCATAATGAATATAATTATGTTAATCCAAATAAGCTCTCGTTAGATTGGGAATGTTTAATCATAAGCAAAACAGACATGTTATTAGATGGTGTTCCTCAAGAATTAATTAATTCTTGGATGGACAGAAATATTATTGAACCTTTTTCAATAAAAAATAATGAAATTAACTTTAAAACTAAAGATGTGTGGAATGCGTTAAACACGCAAAATTGGTATTACGCTCACTCAAATTAATTTATATAAACTTATTGCTCTATTTGTACTTTCAATAAGTTGGTGATCGACGTAGTTTGACATAACGTACGCTCTAATGACTTGATTATTTCGTTCATGTTTCGGAAACTCACCGTCATTCTCGATATACTGAGCTAAACTTCCAAGAGGCGTATCATCGTTAATAAACCCAATTACAAAATCATAAAATGTCATAGTTCCCCCTCCTCAGTTTAATTATGCTTTCTTTGAATATTTCATTATTAATTTTGTCTAAACATATAATATAACTCAACTTTAATATGTAATTAGCATTTATTTTGCTTATTTGTAGTATATAATGTCTTACATTTAATATACTGTTTAAGATTATTAAATCATTAACCCAATAAATAATCACTAAATTTATCATTTATTTAATGGTATCTTGTTGTAATTGTTACAATTAAGTGAATCATTCGAGGTGCGTTTATTTAATTGTGCAGCATATATGAATTTGAAAATAACTATTCAACTCAATTTTCAATTTAATAAGAGATATGATGTCAACCGTTGCTTTATAGCGGTTGGCTTTTTGTATTTACAAATGTTGTCATATTAGTTTGATATTCATTATTGCTTACTTTCCAAATATAAGCAACTAAATTTTTACCAAATTTCAATATTAAGATAAAAACATTTAATTACTTTGATTAACTCGTGTTACCGGTATAAAATAAATGATATGATGTTAGTAAGTTTAACGAATTATAAAGAGGTGACACCCATGAATAATAATAAAATTTTTTGGATAAATATTTTTATGACACTTTTATTTCTGGGCTTTAATATCGTTGTCACCTATAATCCAGATTTAGATGATTTCTTTTGGCTAGTTCCAGGACTTACGGTTAATGGCATTACCATTATATTAAGTTTGAGCACTGCCCTTATTTGTAAGAACATAGTTAGCGAAGTGATTTTTCTAATTAATATTGTTATGCTTCTATACTACATTTATCCTATGGTATATACATTTTTTTAAATTAATATTTAGGAGGCTTACACATGAGTTTGCATTTAACCATATTATTATGGCTCGGGATCATTTTCGTAGTAGCAGCCTCAATTATATTGGGCTTATTACTTAAATCTAAAAAAGAAGAACGCAAAGAATCATACTTAGGCTTTACCGTCATATTTTATATTTTCGGATTTGCATTATTAATCTATGTATTCATATTCGGTATATTATAGCGGTGAATTAGGGAGTGTGACAGGAATCTTATTACATTCATTGTCGCACGCCTTTTTTATTATTATCTATATGCAATATTCATAAATATTTAATAATTACTAAGGAGTACAAAAATGAAATGTCTAATTTCTTCATTTATAAAAATACAATTAGTAATATTAATTACTTTTCTACCTTATTCGACGCATGCAATCGCGCATACAGATGATACAAAAGTACTCTCTCCAACCGAAGATGATTTTGATTTACAGCCAGGTGATATCATACTTACTAAGGGGCCAGTTTTATTTGGATTCTTTGGACATTCAAGTATTGCATTAGATCATGATACTGTTTTACAAATAGAAGGTCCAGGTGATGAACCCATTACTGAATCCTTCCATTCTTTCAAACAACGATTTGGTGAAGGAAAGGATGATTGGATTAAAATTTATCGTTGTACTATGCCAGGTGCTGGAGAGAAAGCTGCCAAGTGGGCTGAAACGCACTATAAAGATACAGATAAAACCTATTTAGTCACTTTAAATCTTAAGAGCGAAAGATTTACATACTGCACTAAAATTATTTATCAGGCATACAAATATGGTGTAAGTAAAAATGCTATTAATGAACATGGATTACTTATCATTTCCCCTTATACCCTAGTAGACAACTTCACCGATGATTACCAACTCCAATTAGTTAAACAATACTAAATAGATATCGCAAGGGAGTGTGACAGAAATAAAATTTTTTCAAATTTTATTTCGTTGTACTACTGCTAACATATAGTTGTAGCCTGAGACATCGATTGTTGTCTCAGGCTTTTTGGATTACACTGTTTCTTTGAAATAATTAATGAAATGCTCGTTTTCTTCTAATAATTCAATATACGAAATAGAACTAAACGGGATAATACGTGTACAATTTTTTAGCGGATAGATAATAATTTCATTTTCATAATCTAAATGAATATCATTTTCCATCACCATTTTTTTAGTACCTACCACAATCGCAATGGCTTTAAAATCATTGTTATCAAAGTACCTTTTTAATAATTTTTTATTCATGTTATCTCACATCCTATTCACTTCATATTTACCATTATTTTGTAAAATATCAGTGAAGTTACTGTATGTTTTATGTAAATTTGTTTTTGAAAATATTTTCAAAAAATAAAAACATTCAATATCTATTTCATTATAAAATAATAATATATTAAATTTAGGAGTGACTATATTGAAAAAAGTTTTATTTACATTATTATTAAGCCTATTTCTATTAGCAGGCTGTAGCTTTTCAAACTAAGACAAGGAAAACGATCATTCTAAGTCTAAGACAACATCTCAAGATAACAAAGATAATGATAAAGAGAAAGACAATCAACAGTCTAGTGCTAAATCGTCAAATAAAGATGCGCAAAGTGATCATCCATCCACGCAACAAAGTAATGACGACCACTCGTCTAATAAACAAGACTCAGTGTCCCAAGACACTAAGCAAATTGATGTTCAAAATATAACTGATCGAGCAACATTAGAAACAGTGATTTATAGTAATAACTATACTGAAATAGAAAAAATTGCTGCATACAATAGCGCGGTAGCTAATGGCGTCATTCCTCAAGGTAATGTGATGGAAGGTCCTGCAAGCGCTGCATACGAAAGCTCATTACGCGTTGAACGTGGACAAGAAAAATCAATTTATGATCAATCAAACCAAACTTCTGAGACAGATGATATAGATGATCCTAATGCAGAAATCAATGCTGCCACTAATGAGGATGAGTATGTTGACGCTTTGAGAAAGAAATATAACGGTGGCTTATCTTCAGGAGAACTTCAAACAAAACACGCCATTGAAGAAGGTTATTATGATGGTGATGATGCTGATGAAGTATATGAAACAATTCAACAACGCGAACAAGATATAGCTAACGGTAAATATGATAAGTACAAGCGTAATTAGTAAAAATTGAGTTGAATAGACATAGAGAGTAGCTAACATGAGGCTAGGACATTATAAAATGTTTCAGCTTCCTTGTTATCTTGGCAATCGCTAATTGATTTGAAAATGCGCTTAAATCAAGCATTATTCAAACCTAGTCATCCTTGACGGCGAGGCCCCAGCAAAGAGCATTTCACTAAGAAATTCTACAAGTTAAGCAAGCTGAGTACGGATAAAGCATTTACTTGATTCCTCTCCCGCACCCGATGATGTTATGCTTTATTTACTTCTTTTCTCATTTTATAAAGATAGTATGGTTTATGATTAATTTCTCCAACAATTTCAAATCCCATTTTTTGATACAATTTCAATGCTGCTTTATTATCTTTCACTACTGTTAACGATAGTTTACTAAATCCTGATGCTTTAGCTTTTTGTTCTGCAACATTTATAAGTTGTTGACCGACACCTTTCCCTCTGGCATTAGGCATCGTCGCTAGCATACTAATATGATATTCATCTTCGTTGCCTTCATCCATCGTAACAAGTGAATAAAACGATTTTGGGTGTGTGATGATAGACTTGAAGGGTTTAATTTTATTCATTGAAATAATTTGAAGTACGGTTGGTATCAACGCCTCATCAATTTGTTTTAAAGGACTGCACGTGATTGCACCAAGAACTTGGTCACCTTCTAAAGCCACAAATGACATATCATGACTAAATCGATTCGCATGATTTTGCCATAATCGTTGTAAGTCTTCAACAATTTCTTTATCTTTAGATTTACCTAGTATAATCGGGGCCATGTCGTCTATTGCCGCATATATTAATTGTCCCCCTTCTTGATGATGCGGTTGTGCTGATTGAATAGTTAATTTAGTCAATGTTATTCCTCCCTATTTAACTATTTACTTATTTTTTAAAATTAAACAATATTTGAGCTTATGAGTAATATAATTTATAATATAAAAGTTAATTTACACATTTTATTATTTCATTTAAAAAGGAAGGTCGTATGAGAAAAAGAAAAAACTGGTATTCAAAAGTATATTATTTATTTGTTACTGTCTTAATTATTGCTATTATAGCGATTGCATTTATACTCTATAAAACGCGTGAAGAAAAACAAAATCGCTCACTAGATTATTATTCAAATTTTCAAGAATTAAAAGATGATACAACAGAAGGTAAAGACTGGCGTGTTAAAACAAAAAACCGCAAAGATAATCACATCCTTGTTACGGCCATTCACGGTGGCGGTATTGAACCGGGTACGACTGAACTCGCTCGTCGTGTGGCCAATCTAGGTAACTATGATTTTTATACTTTTGAAGGATTAATGCCTAAACATAATGAACGTTTGCATATTACTTCAACTGTATTTGATGAACCAACCCTCTTAAAAATGTTGGACCACTCCGAAGAGACTATATCCATTCATGGCTATGCAGGTGAAGATCCAATTGTTTACGTTGGCGGCAAAGATAAACAATTAGCCAAATCAATAACAAAATCATTAAAACGTAAAGGTTTCACAGTTCAAAAGAGTCCTAAAGGTGTTGAGGCAACATCATCCTCCAATATCATTAATAGAAATGACAATGATACCGGCGTACAACTTGAATTAACAACCGGACAACGTGCACTGTTTTTTAAAGATAAACAACTGGATCAACAAACAAGATCGAATCCAGACAACTACACCCGTACGTTCTACAAATTTGCCAAAGCAGTTAATCAAGGCATCGAAAACGCTCAATAATCTATTCTCAGGTGCTAAGCTACCCTCACTACGTTTTCACCCCTATTTAAATTGGGTATAAAGTACTATAGTGAGGGGGAACGTGTTATGTTAGAAACATTAACTCAAGAACAAAAATATACAATAGCGAAATTTTATAAATTATATATGGAACGTTCTAATGAAGGTCAGTCAGAAAATGAAGCAAATTATTTTGGTAATAGTATAAAAACACAAGACGATTATTTCTGTGATCGTGAATATGATGATTTTTTAGAGAATTGTAAAGTACTCATTGATTATGGTTATCTAGATGGACAACTAACAGCAGATAGAATTGACGATATTACGATTACTAACAAAGCTTTCACGGAGATAGAACAAAGTTTTAAATAATTAAACCGCTACGTTAGACTATGACTAACGTAGTTTTATTTTTATGAAAAAGGTGAATATATGACTAACTGGAAAATTAATAATCAATCACATAGACAATTAATGGTTCAAGCATATGAAAATGAAATCTCTATAGTTGAACCTTATCATAATGGTGCATTTAGAATATTAGCAGAAATCGACTTAAATCAAACATCGAATGAAACACAACTTAATGATGAAAAACTATATGTTTCTGTCAGCAAAGAGAATGAGGAGATTAACATTTACGATAGAGTCAATTAATGTGATACATAAAGCCTTTACACTACTGTTTTCAAATAGTAATTAGATGTTAATTACAAGGTAATATGTATTTAATAATATGTGTAGTACAATACAATTAATAATGTAAATTAAATGGAGGTAGCCTATGGAGAAACTGTTGTTCTATACAGGCACGGTATTATTAATCATAGCGATTATTTTAATTTTATTCGCTATTGTGGCAGTTTTTAAAAATAAAAACTATTTAAAATATTTCGCAATGGCTATTACGATTATTTTACTTAGCATGCTTGCTTTAGGCATTCATAAAATGATTGAAAGTAACAATCCATCTGAAAATCACGCAACACAATCTAAAGAGGATAAATCGTCTAAAGAAAAAGATAAAGATAAGGATAAACAAAGCAAAGACAAAAAAGATAATAACAACGATAAAGATGATAGTAATGTTACTCAAGAAGAACAAAATCGCTCTGAAGAAACATCAGCTAATAATGAAACAAATACTCAAGAACAGCAAGACACACAACAAGAACAACCAACCGCTGAACAATCAACTAATGAAACACCTTCTACACAACAAGGAACTACACAAAACAATGCAGTCAATAATCAAAATTCAAATCAATCAAACAACTCAAACCAATCTTATAATCAAAATGGCAGAAATATAAATAACAACTCTAATAATGGCGATCACAACAGTTCAAACGAGAATGCTACTACAGACAACAACTCAAGTGCTGAAGACCAGTCAAATGCTGAAAATCAAGCAGATGATAATCAGGTCCAAAGTTATTCTGTAGATAGTGCAAATGGACAGTTTAGAAGTAATGATACATCAGCAGAAAGTAATACTAATGAGACAGTTAATAGTACAAATTAATTAATAGTGAAATAGTGTGTTTTCTATATTCACTGTAACTAGCCTTGTCACTCAGTGAATGAGATAACAATGACGTAGCTTATCTCATTTATTCGATTTAATTGAATTTATAAATTATTATTAACTGTTGAATTTTTAGAAAAGTGTGACATACTTATATTAATATTATTTATATCAATTAGATATTAAATATAATTAAACAAAGGGTGACACATATGAAAAAAGTAGCTTTTGTACTGCTTTCAAGTTTTTTATTATTAGGGGCATGCGGTAATAATGATGACCCAGTAGACAATGTTAAGAAAAGTTCTGACAAAAAAGACAATCCTAACGCGCATAAAGACAAAGGCGAATCAGATCGTACAGATGGTAAAAAAATTAACGATAACTAATAGCAAAACTAGCATTTACGTGTTTCATTTATTGAAACAGTAAATGCTAGTTTTTTTGTTTTTACATATGCCTAAAACGATACGTTGACTTACTTTCAATTGTGATCTTTATCAAATAATTTTCCGACATCTTTTAATAAATCTTTACTTCCTAGCCATGTAGAAAGAGATGACATCATAAAACTAATCGCTTTCGTTAATAATTCCATATTTCAACAGCTCCTTTACTAACGAGTTGTCTTAGTTCATCATGCTGACTTTAGTCTGCTTACTATATATACCACATCGAAATTGGATGTAACATCATTGAAGCGTGGTGCAAAATTTTAAATCCTTTTTAACCCCAGCTTGCTTTGCTTGTAGAATTTCTTTATGAAATTCTCGTTGCTGGGGCCCCGAACCCCAGCTTTCTCTACTCGTGGAATTTCTTTTCGAAATTCTCTTTGCTGGGGCCCCGAACCACAGCTTTCTCTACTCGTGGCATTTCTTTTCGAAATTCTCGTTGCTGGGGCCCCGAACCACAGCTTGCTTTGCTTGTAGAATTTCTTTATGAAATTCTCTTTGCTGAGGACCGACTTTACTGAGAAAAGCTTAATTTAAGTATCTTATCAATTCAGTCAGCTACTGCAAATTTTCCAAATAGCATTATCATATTATTTATGTTGAAGAATCTTTAAAAAGCGTTAGAACCTTTCGTTCTAACGCTTCGTCTACATTTATTGAAATTTGCATTTCAAATCCGATAATCAATGTACTTGTTTTAAAGTCCACGCACGACCGTTGACTAAAAAGAGAACAAGTCCTACTTACTCTCTTTCCTAAGTTATTTAAAACTTATTCTTAGCTATGCAATGTATTTCGGTTTATAACGTCCACGCATTGTCGTTGACATTTATATTATAACATTTTTATTAAATATTTCAATACTAATAAATATAATATAATTTAGTTGCGCTCATTCAATATATTTTGGATATGACTATGTTGCTTATCAAAAACGCTTAGTCCACGCTTTAAATAGCTTATTGTTTTGGAACTTCACAGTATACATCGTGTATCTATTAATAGAATTTACGATATCATTTACAATCTTTGTATTAACATGCGATTTTAATAATTCGTCTATCTCTATTTTACATTCATTATAAATTGTAGTGATATCAATCACATTTTGCACTTCTAATAACTTTGTTATTTTTACTCTACATTCAGCAATTAACATCTTATCTGCCTTTTCTTTTGCCATAATTTTTCTTTTTTGACTATTACGTGCTTCAGCCTCTTTTAATAATTGCTGTCGTTTTAACTCTCGCTCTTTTCTCAATGCTTCCTGTTCTTTTTCTCTTTGAATACGTCTTTCTCGTTCTAGTTCTTCTATATACGCAAGATATTTCTTTCTATGAAAATAATCAATCAAAGCAAAGACTTTCTGTTCGATGTTAGTGGGCAAAGCCATACTATACTTTTTAAAATCATTAATTAATTCAATATTCTTACTTGTAATAGGCTTTGATGAATTCGCATTAAATTCTTTCACATCTAACTCAGAGATTGTAGTCCACTCTTTATACATGTTTATCACTTTACAATGATACTCTGAATCATTCATTAATTTCTCATGATTTAAGAGTACATCATCCAACCAATCATCTAACAAAAATATATTCTTTCTAACCTGATACGCAATACGATTTGGAATGCCACTATGTTCTTTAAAATGTTCAATCCCAAGTTTCATAATTGTGTCTTTTGACTTTGATCGAAGTATATATTGATACTTTAATTCTTTTCCACATTCACAATATAACGGCGTATCATTACAACTCGTTCGGTAATTTTCATTTACTTTAAAGTCGATAAGTTCCCACTCTTCTGAATAGCGATACATATCATTGATTAATATATTCTTTTTTCTGTATTTATAATACTTAAACAGTATTTCTCTTTGGTTCTCAGTTAATTGACTGATTAAAGCATGTCTATGTTTCTCGTTATTCACATATCTCAAATAACCACCTCTTCTACTTATAAGGGTTAACTTTAGTTCATTACACATTAGTGTGATGGTTTGATTTGTATATTTGCATATGTAAAAAAGAGATATGACTAATCACTCATTAATCATATCTCTTTATCAACACTATGATATTCAATTATAATGCCTAGTCTCATAGCAGACGGCTACTACTGTACATGATTTTGTTTTTTAAAGTCCACGCATGGTCGTTGACTTAATTATATTATAATAATTTTATATAATAAATACAACATTTATATATTCTAACCTAGAAACGTTTAAATACAAAACAAAAAGAGTCCGGGACATAAATAATATAATGCAGCTATTTTGCAAATTCGCAGTAGCTGACTGAACTGAGAAGGCGCTTAATTCAAGCTTTTCTCAGTTCTAGTCATCCTTGCGGGCGGGGCCCCAACAAAGAGAATTTCACTAAAAAATTCTACAAGCAAAGAAAGCTGGGAGTGGACGACGAATTTAAAAGAATTCTGTCCCACTCCCTACATAGTGGAGACGGCGGGAGTTCATTAAAGCTTTTATTTGTTAATGTAAAAACATATATTAATGTTGTCATAACAATGATTATATTGCTTATCAAATTTAGTGTAAAATGTTAATCCGGTTGTTTCATTTAATCACTCCTTAAAAATATTGTTATTAATACATAAGAAATTTTTATAACTTATTTCTAGTGAGATTTATTTAAAATTTCTTTTTTTAATTTACTTCTCAAATGTTCTAATGTAATGGGATCTGTGAACCAATAATCTTCTGCTTTATATGAAATTACATGTCCTTTTTTTACAGCTTCAATATTCTGCCATGTATGTGTTTTTTCAAAATCAAATTTTGCGTACGAAGGTTTACTTAAAAATATATAATCACCAGCATATTTACTAATATTTTCTTTTGAAATGGAAGCATAACCTTTTTTATCTTCTTGTAATTTATCTTTATATTGCTTTGTCATTGGCATACCGAATGCATCATGAACAATATCCAAACCACGACCCCATGTAGAGTTATATATGTATATTTGCTTTTCATCTGGTTCAAACACAGATGCTGTTGCTTGACCAACTTTACTTTGAATTTCTTTTTTATCTTTTCTAGTTTTATCTTCCCACTCTTCAATCCATTTTTTGGCTTTATCCTCATTATTAGTCAACTTGCCTATTTCTTTTAATATTTCTTTATGATTGTATTTATTGTATGTATATGGGACTGTTGGCGCTATTTTTTGATATTTTTTAATATTTTTATCCATAGCATCTACAACTATTAAATCTGGTTTTGCTTTAGCAACTTTTTCAACATCATTTTCTCCAATATAATCAACCCCTTTTAAATAAGGTTTTAAAATTGAAGAATCTTTAGTTATATCTGAAACAGCAATTGGTTTGATTCCTAACTTTATAAAATCACCGACATAAAATCCGGTTAAAACAGCAACTCTTTTAGGTTTCTCTGGTACTTTCAGTGTTTTACCATTTTCAATTTTATAGTCTCTAGTCTTTATCGAGCTACTTGTTTTATCGACAGATGCTGAACACGCAGTCAAAATAAATAAACTACATAATAAAATTCCAAATAATCTTTTCATAATATCATCCTTTAATTTTTAATTTATATTCATTTTCAATTGATATTCATTTTCAATTATAGATTTTTAAAAATAATAGTCAATATTTGTATGTAACCCTCTCGATGATATGAATGTAATACGTAAATTTGTATTCACTGTCTGCAACGTGTACGATCATATTTTTATATCAATGTACAAAAACTGTTTTGCCATTAAAATAAGCACATTCCTGATTAATAGGTAGTTTAGTTTGAGCATTTTATAATTAAAATAAAAAATAGGCAAGTACCGAAGTACCTGCCTAGAAAAGGATCATTCGCTTTTTTACTCGGCTCTATAATAAAAAGCCTACAACCACAAGGGTTATAGGCTATATAATGGAGACGGCGGGAGTTGATAAATAGCATTATTAATGAATTTAAAATTCTTTATGAATGTTGTTATATCAATGTTTTGATTGCCTTAGACATTGAGTGTAAAATGTTAAAATTGCAAAAACAAGAAAAATTTGTGGCAATCATTTAAGATTATGTCACTACATAAATTGTATATATAATATATCTGAGCCTCTGACTACTACGTGTGTTTTACCGACAAAAATATAATTTGCATCATCAGAAATTTTTAATCTATCAAGATTATCTCCAGTGATACTTGTCACTTTTTCTGCACGTACATATGAATATTTAATTTCTGTTAATTCTTTAATTTCTATATATTTATCATCTTTTAATTGGATAAAGCAATTCATCATAAAACCTCCTTATATACATATGTAATTATATACTGTTCAAACTATAAATAAAAGTTATCTTATTTACCTTTTGTTATAATTTTATGTTATAATATAAGTGTATCAATAATCTATTAAATTGATACATCTGTTGTATTCGACTGGTTTCAGTTGAATACTCCAAACGTTTTTCATCTTGATAGTTTTCTTTAATTGACTTTATGGTCATTAATATGAATCTTTAAATTTAAGTTGTTCTCAGAATCTTACAATTGGGTTACGGAAACGTCACATTTATTTGTGGCGTTTTTTTAATACACTTATACATAAAACATTTTCTCACTGCAACACAGAGTTTCTCTCAGCGTCTAAAAAAAGCCCTATTTATATAATAAGGCTTTAATCACTAACTTCTGCAAAGATCGTTAGCGTTTGATTTATTCCATTATCATTAGTGACTGATACTATATTATAATCTTTTCCATTATATCTAACATACTGACGTGGATTAATTCCTTTTCTGTATCTGATAATGAAACGGACATTTTCTTTATTTGCTGTAAGTCTCCATTGTTGAAACTCATTCCCTTTCATTGTTTTAACATCTGCCCAAGGTGTAGCAATTACAACTTTAAATGAGCCAAACGCCTCAGGACTATCATTTTCCTGTTCTTCTAAAATTTCAATCTTATTATTAAAATGATATGCCATTGTTTATCCTCCTTCTTAAATTACTCGCATGCGAGTAATTAGGTATTTCAAACAAATTGTGGTACGTATCAGAATTTAAATATGACGATGTCGTCACATTACATCGCTCTTAAAAATTGCTCATAGTTATCAAATAAACCTACATAGGCATCTAGTAACGACGCTACACCATCAATACGACGTTTAGGCGACTGGTTCTTAATTGGCACAATGTTACCGTTTCTGTCAGTTTCACAACCTGTGTTACTCAAACACCACTTCAATATTGGATTATTATTATAATTAATTTTATGCTTCTCTAAGTCAGCGCCCATATTTTGCATTGGTAAACTTAACGTTTTAGCCCCCTGTGGTGTTCGTACCATGTGAAAGCCGTACGCTTCCATTTCATCTACCCAATATCTTGCCGAATAGTTATCGTAATATATCCACAGTGGCGATATGTCATAGTCATTCATCATCTCAATAAACCAGTCCGTAATATCGCTATAATCAATCGTATTGCCACTGCATAAGCGTAATAGGCCTTGCTCGTGCCATTTGTCATACGGTATTTTGTCCTCATGCACACGTTTATATAAATTATCTTCAGGCAACCAATACATCTGATGAACGTATCTCATTTCAGTTTCAGGGTCAATAAATAATAACGTGGCACAACTTAGGTCTGTTGTGATAGAGAGGTCTGCCCCACCTATCGCATACCAACCTGTAAAATCTTTAATATCGAATGTATTTTCATTATTGATTGCATCGAATGTTAGCCATGCGCTATTTGTCACTTCACGTATGTTAAAATCTTTGGTTAAGATACCTGTTAAGTCATTCATATTATTTTGCGCTCGTGCCACTTTACGCTCAATATCTTCAACTTTTTTTGATACACCTAATGCAGGATTAGCTTTCTGCCAACAATCAGGGAGCTTGTATTCTGCCTTATGGTCTAACTCATACATAATCGGTAGAAAGTTATCATCAGTGAAATTACCATCGACTACGTTACAAGCATACTCATATAAATCATCAAAGATTGTACCCCTATGCGTACCAGCTGTTGTAATCATAATCAGTAATGGCTGTGTACGTGCTGACTGAGATTGTTTCATTACTTCATAAAGGTTTCTATCTTGGATAGAATGTAATTCATCAATCACAACTAAATGCGCATTCAAACCATCTAACGAATTGGAGTTCTTGCCTAATGATTGCATCTTGCTAAAGTTATGTGCAAAGTATAAATCAGACTTACGCTTACGGATATTTCTGTTTAAATCTGGGCTCTGTACAATCATTTCATGCGCTTGATCGAATAATATATTTGCTTGGTCACGTTTCGATGCAACAGAATACACCTCTGAGCCACTTTCACCGTCTGCAATCATCATGTATAAAGCAATCGCTGCTAACATGGTTGTCTTACCATTCTTACGACCAACAAAGAAAAATGATTCAGTATAGCGTCTATAACCTGTTTCTCTATCCACAAAGCCAAATAACGCCGAAATATAAGCCTTTTGAAATAGGTCTAATACTAATGGTTTGCCAGCAAGTTCACCTTTAGAATGACGGCAGAAATTTTCAATAAATTGAATTGGTCGCATGGCTTTATCTTCATCAAAGATATACTTGTCGTGATGTTCCATGTCTTGAACTAATTTCTGATATTGTTTTTTAACACGTTTAGAAGTCACAATTTCGCCATTCTCTATTGCTTTATAATACTGTTCAATATAGTTAGCCATTAGTCACAAAGTCCATGAATGCGTCTGATTCTTCAGTGTCTTGTGGCAATAGAGATAATAATTGCTTAAGTGTAGCGTTATACTTCGAAACTGTCGTATTGTATGACTTCATAGCAGGGCTTTCTTTTAGATAAGACTGTTCACCTTGTGTGAAGATGTATGTTGCACCATGTGTGCGTACTGTATTTTTCAATTCTTCCATTGTTTCTTTCATGAAATTTAATTCTTCTATTAAATCATATGCAACTGGTTTATTAATATTATTATCTTTATCAATTTGCATTTTAAGTTGTTCTAAATTAATTGATTTATATATCTTATTCATATTTTATTCTCCTTAAAATAATTATTAGGCACCCCTAAACTTTTAAAATATCGGATAGAGGAAAAGTTAAGCCCAGCACCGGTTCCCCTCAAATCCTTTCATATCAATAACATGGGGGTGTATTTAATTTTATTATTATATTATATTTTTATTAAATTCCCTTTTTCATCAAATCTTAATCCTTCACCTGTTGTTGGACTGCCAAAGTGTTCTTGATTGTGGCACGTCTGACATAAACATTCTAGTAAATCATGGTTCAATGACACGTAAGGATTAGTATAGTTCTCTGAATTTAAATACACTTTGTGATGACAGATAGACGCTACATCTCCACATCGTTCACACATATAATTCTGTGATGCCATGTAACTATTCTTGCACTTTTGCCATTTAGCTGATTTATAAAACGCTCGTGGTACACTCCTAGCCATCGTGCTCACTTCCTAATGCATGTAATGCGCCTAGTAAGCTATCAATTGTACGCTTTAATCGTTCGCTATCTTGTGTTTGAGGGTCAAACCATAACTGAAGTATAAACTTTGCTGTTGTTTGTGCTAATGGCTGAACTGGTTCATCTAACCAATCACGACCAGTAGTAATATATAAGTAGTTTGGTATTGCCTCAACTAATGGAATGATAATATCATCGTTAAAATCTCCATCAACTCTCAAAGCATTACGTGCATCTTCTATTGATAAAATCATAGCGTTCACTCCTTTATGAATAAAGGACACCAGCTAATCACTGATGCCCTCACTGGTTTATATTGTTATGCTTCCGCTGTTGTAGTAGATAACTTAACAAACGCTTCACTCATTAATACACGAGTATCTGCTACTGCCATAGCTCTATAATCAATTAAGCCGCTGCGGAATGATGATTCACGTGATGATTCAAGCATAATACCTTGTGGCAAGTTATAGCCTATATAGTTGAAGTCACCTAAAATAATTGTGCCGTCTTCGATATTGTCATCAATGATAACTTGCTTACCAAAGATATATCCAACATTCTCATGTTGCGCATCTTGGATAAAGATAGGTCGTTGATTGTTATCCATCACACCGTACACTTGGTTATATAATGTAGCGTTACTCATTGCAAACTTCGCATTTTGTGCATAGCCACGTGATAACATACCTAATGCTTTTGTGAAGTCTGTGTACTTACCTGTTACATCTACTGTGTTTGTAGTGTCCCACTTGATGCCTGTTAGGATACCTTCGCCCTGTCCTTTACCTGTACCATTGATTAATGCATATTCGATCGCTTCAACAACACAGTTAGTTAATTCTTCTACTAGATAAGACTCGAACGCTTGAATGCTCATTGTTTTAGCTTTAACTGAGATAGAGAATACTTTTAAGATTTCATTAGCTTCAAATTGTACTGATGCTGTGATTGGTTTATCTGCTTCTACATAAGCGCCCTCTGTATGCCATTCTGCACGATCCTGTGGCGTACCGATTGGAATACGAATTTTAGTAGGCATATTAAACGTACGAACGTTTGCAAGTAAGCCACCTTGTGTGCGTGCTTTCTTAATTACTTCATTCAAAGTTTGCTCTGGAATAACTGCGCTTGAATTACTTGATGAAGCGAATTCATCTGCACGATGTTCAATGTCTTGTTGTTCCATTGCTCTATTGAATGTACGTTGTTCAATATCTGTTAAGTTTTTACCTAACATTGTTTTAAAGAATGCTGAACGATATTCATTTGAGCCAAAGATATTTTCTGTTGGCACTTCATTTTGTCCTCGTAATTGTGTCCCTGTAATTGGATTGTATGAACGTTGCTCTGTATTATTTTGTTCCACTTGTTGATTCTCCTTATCTTTAATATTTGCTTTAGCTTGGTTTAAGCCTTCGATTTCTATATTTAATTTAGTCACATTTGTTTCTGGGTCTGTATCAATTTGACCTTTAATTTCTCTTGCTCGTGTTTCGATTTCTTCTAGTGAAGAATTACGATAATAATTAAATGCCTCACTTACTGTATTAAACATATTAGTTAATCTCCTTTATAAATAATTTGTTAAGGTTAATTTTCGCTTGATTGATTTGTTGTTGTCGTATTTCCGCCTCTTGCATTTCACTTCTAGCCTCTACTGACGTTTCAGCATAAGCAGGAAAATTCACGACTGAAAACTCTAATACCTTATCTATCTTGTTGATAGTTCTTGTTCTTGTTTCCACATCATAGTCAAAGCCTTGACTACTACACGTGAAACCGAATGACATGCCTGTCATATCGCCCCGTTTTACTGCCGTATAAACAGAGCGTGCTTCTTCGGTATTAGGTAAGGTTGCCCGAATGTGCAAACCAACATCGCTAGTCCACACTTTCATAGTCTTAGGCGCTTTTGCTAAAGGTAACCTGTTTTGGTCATGTGACACTAATAGACGTGTATCATTCAGATTTACACCGTCTAACGCATTACGCTTAATGACTTCGCTATATGAGCCATTAGGTGTATTAATGAGCGCTGGTTTATTAAATACTATCGGTGTACCTTCTAGCACAAGTTCATCATCTGAACGATCTGTTTTGATTTCTGCGCTTCTAATTTCCTTCATCTTGTCCGACCTCCTTATCTCCCATCTGATAATTCTTTGCTAGCGTCTTTTCTATATAGTTAAGACTTTGTATGCGTTCGTCTCCATCTTCCACGCTTGATAGGTTCATTAAGTCACGTGCTTCATTGATTGTAAGTAAGCCAAGTGGTAACAATTCTTTTATCATATTTGATTTAGATTGATTACTCGCATACTGTAATTTAGATGATTCAAAAATAATACGATTACTGAAGGCTTGTTCACGTTCAGTAAATATTTTATCTGTGAGTTCTGATGAAAGTTGTATCGCAAAAGGTTCTATTGTCGATTCATAAAACGCTTGCCATAGATTTTCATCATATTTACCCGTCACAATATCCTCATTGATACCTAGATAGTCGTATATCTTTTTCTTAACGACTTCCATTTGTGATGTATCTATTTGAACATCTGACGTTTTTAATGGAATGTATTCAAGCATGGCATCTAAAGGAATAACGCCCCCGTTGTTACTCATAGAAAGATAATCATTCATAAACGCATCTTTCTTTTCCTTAAGTTTGGAATCTGCTAATTTTTGATTATATTTCAATATCCCTCTGATTTGTGCTGAGTTTTTAATCGCTGATTCCATACCTAAGTTTTGTGTATGAGCCAAGTCTAGCGTATTCATAATGGCTGAATTGTCATCACCTAATAATTCATTAGAATTAAAATGACGGCGTAATATAGCCACCTCGGACAATCTAAAATGAACAATCTCACCATCTTTAAATAAACACTTTAGAAACATCTCGCCTGCACCATCGACCACATACTCAACGCTTGTTGGTGTCAGTGGGTACAAACCTGAAAGATTTCCCTTATTGTCTTTTTGAATGAGAATAAACGCATTATTGAATAAGTAATATTGTGTTGCGATTTTATAAAGAAAATCATAACCACTCATATATGGGTTAGGTCTATTCTGTAATAATCGGTTAATTTTATAATTGTTAAAGTCTTTTGTATCGTTCACATGCTTACCTGATAACTTCGCAATATGTCGAGCAATTGCATCTACTGCACTCCGAAATATGTCATTTGAATACGCATCTCCGTTAAACTGCGAAAACGATTGAAGGCTACCTGAAAGCATTTCAAACTGTCTTGATGTGGTCTGTTCTATCTTATCCAGTCCAAGCATCTTATTAATCCACTTCGGCACATCGTCACCTACTTTTTATATTGTTCACGCTCTATTTTAGTACCTGGTACTAATTATTTACTTAAATTATACCACAAAAGGCTCTATGAAGCCAATTGTGGTAGGGGTTTTAGGCTGTTTTTGTCTTTGAAAATACAACGGGTAGCCAACACTCACGTTTTGCATCGGACGGCTTACGCAATATCGGTAATGAGAGCGATTTACCATCTACTAAATATACAAACGGCTCACATATGTTCATGGCTATATGCCCGTCTCTCTTGAGCTCAGCAATAATATTGAATGCTTGTTTATTCCAACCTATCCAAAATATGACGTTCTGCTGCTCACCACTGCTATATGCGCCATTACCTCTATAATTAAAATGGTTTTCATCAAATAGTTCCTCAATCTCCACGAATGAAGTCCCGTCGTGCCTTTTTATATATTCTAAAATAATTTGTTTCATTCTATTTTTGTTCATAGTTTTAACCTCAGCCTTTCATATGTTTTATTAAATGTTGGAACTATTTCCATGCACATTCCCCTTAATTTTCAATATTATGGAACTCGTTCAGACTTACTCTCACAAGGTGTTTAACCGTATAGTTCCATAATTCCACATTTTTTTATTAATAGAGCTATATATTTTAATTAATACTTAAACTAAGTATGATTAATAAAATTAAAATAATATTAGGTATTTAAATATTTTTATGGAACTTATGGAACTATATGAGTAAAACCATTGATATAACAACATTTAATAGTTCCATATTTTTAAATATTATTATGGAACTATTATGGTACTCATGGAACTAATCTAAATCTATAAATTCTAATTCTTTATCATAATTTGTGAAATCAAAACCTAATTCATTCATAATTTCATTTTTAATAGCATAACCTCTAGGTTTTCTACCTTCATGACTAATTCTTTTTGTATAGGTATTTTTATCTGTGATTAAATAACCACGTTCTTTCCATTGTTTTACAATTGGATTTAACTCATTTCCTAAAAGTTGTTTGACTGTCTCACCTAATACACATAGAAAATCATTTTTGTGTACGGCTTTAATGTCACCTTTAAATACTTTAGTGTATCCTTCACCTTCAATATTGTTTCTGTTAGCATCTAAATATTGTAATACGTTTTCTAATAGCAGCAATGGTTTATCAATATTTTTATTATTTCTTAACATACTGGTATGCGCTTGATTAGTAATCACATAGGGATCATGCTCAAATCCTTCAATATCATTTAATATTTCACCAGCAACTCTAAGTAGTGCAAAACTACGTGCTATCCTTTGCATTACTTCATTATTATTTGCTTTCTCAACGAAATACCTTAGCGCACTTTTAAATGCTTTCTTGTAATCTTCTTTTTTACTCTCGTATTGCTTAATAAATAATTTTCCTAAAAGTCCATGATTTTCTTCCATTGCGTCTGCTATATCACTAAAGGCTAGTTTATCCATGTTAGGAAACGGCTCATCTTGTAAAGTAATCACTCGACCAGCTAAGCCACCTTTTTCTGATAAATCGGGTATAGATACCTCACCACTTGAAAGCATAATATTATGCCATGTTTCTGCATAATCTAAGCCACGATTTGAATTAGCCCTGCTTTTTGATTCTCCACCTGAAAACTGATAAACAATATAAGGTAATTTATTGATATTATTGATTTTTCTTGTGTCGTCTTTAATAATTGGAAATGTATTCAAAAATGCTGCCATTCGTTCAATACTCACATTAGTAGTATTCCACTCAGTTATTAATCTGTCTGTTCCCCAAACGCTTGCACATATCAATAATGTGAAAGTTTTACCGCTTGAAGTACGCCCTGATATTTCACTTACAAAAGGATCAACTTTAAAATCCTTCAATAAGATAGAGCCTAGCGAACTATATAACATCATCATCACCATAGGTTTAGACTTAATCGGATTAAATACGCCGTTTATATAGCCTTCAATCGTTCCTTTAGTTTCAAAGGCTTTAATTAAAGATTGATAACCTTTATCAGAATTAAACAACTGATGTTCGTTATTTTCTTGATCTTCTTCATAAGGTGATATAAAAGCGTTCCCTATATAACCTAAACGTGTGGCTATATTAATAACGGGTTTATTGTTTATTCTCATAAACATTGCCAAATATTCTACTAATTCAGTACGATTAGAAGTTGTTACGTCAAAACCTTTACTTGCTAAATTTATTATGTGTTGAGCATCAACGATTTCACGTGCAGTAACTTTTAATTCATAGGGCAATTTATTTTGTGTAAAGGATAATTGATAATAAAATTCACCAGTTTCAACATCTTTAAATTTATGTTTAATAAATGGTGGTGTAGATGTTAGTAGTTTAGGCACAACTTGCTTATTATCACCTTTTCCTTTTTCTACAAGTTTATAAAGCCAATTGTTATCACCAATCACATAGTTATCAGGTATTTTCTCTTCATCATTAAGTATCACATCAAAGTCATCAAACTTTTTAACTTTATAAACTTCTTTTTGATTTGCAATAGCCTTATTAAGCTCTAATTCCCCCCATGTGGTATTACCACGCTTACTATCCCATTTATCAGTTAAATTATTATAGGTTAAAAATATCTGTTCCATTTGCTGCTTATCTTTGCCTGTATAGAAAGCTAGATAATGCAATAAGCTTTGCACTGCTTCACTAGGACTATCAAAATACTTTTCAAAGTTACCTTCCAATAAGTCGCTAATCTTATCTTTTTGTTTAGATTTCATCATAAGATTTATAACTTCTTCATCTGATAACTCGCTTTTATGATTAGGATCATAAGTTAAAGTAGTTTCAATAGTTTGTTCTTCTTTGAAGAATCGTTCTACTAAATTATTTAATATTTCCTGTTCTTCACAAATTTCAGATTGTCCGATTGTTTCACCTGTGACTGTCATAAATCTAGCCTTATCGTACAATTCTATATCCAAATCTGAACGCTTTTTCTTACGTTGTTCAGGTAATTCTCCTTTAAAAAAACAATGTAATCCAGTACCACTAGGCGACATTTCACAGTAGGTGAGTTCTGTCATTTCTAATGCTAAATCTGAATTGATTTGACCGTTCTCATCAATAGCATTATCTATATCTAATACTATATAATCATCATCTTTACTTAATACAAATCCAAGTCCTTTATATAACTTATTATTTTCCAAAATTTTATAAACAAAATCAAAACTAGACCAATCATCTCTTTTAGTAGAACTAGCTTTGTAACCTCCACTTTTATAAGGTACTTTTTTAAATTCCTGTTTCTTATCATTCCATTCAGCACGCCATAATACCCATTGTGGCAATTCTTTTAATTCTTCGGGTATTTCTAGCGTATTTACTTCAATTATCTTATCTTTTTCTTTAATTGCCATTTAATTCCTCCCAAATACTTCTAAAACAAAGCACGAAATGGTAAAATAAAAATGTGGTAAATAAACCATTCCATGCTTGTTTATTAGTTGTATATTACGCTATGCGTTATCAGTTCTGTCGCCAAACTTCGCTGATGACGCTTTTTCTATTTGTAATCTCATTTCATACTCATTTTTTTGAGCCTCTACTAATCTTTCATACATAAGTTCAATTGCTTCTTTTTTGTTATTGTTCTTTAATAGTTCAATTGCCTTATTATATGTTTTAGCTTCAAACGCATGTGATGTATATAAGACTATATCTTTCACACGGTTTACTTTTTTATGATCATATTTCTTTTTGAATAGTTTCATCTTATTTCACTCCATCAAAATTATTTTCAATTTGTTGTAATGCCCACTCGATTATTGCTTGCAAGTGTTCCTCACGATTTACTGTTTCAACCCATTCATTATGACCTTCTTCAAAACGATGTTCATATTCTGTTGCTTTATCCCCAACAGTTGTCCCTAACGTTGTATAAATATCTTGAATAACATCTTTTTGTTCTTGTTCCATCTTTTACGCCTCCAAGTTTTCATAATTTAAGAATGCGATTGTGCTTCCTAATAGATAAATTGCTAGTCCTACATGAAACGCTATAAACGCACTAGCTAATACAGTAATTAAACTGATTAATAATAGCTGTAATGTGAATTTAACCATTTTGAACCTCCTATGAACCTACTTTAATATTTTTACTAAACAAATCATCAATTGACATACCATACATTTCACTCAAGATTTTAGCCTCTGGTAATGTGAAATAAGCTTTACCACTTTCTTTCAATTGATAACGTTGTGGAGTTATTCCTAATTTCTGAGCTACTTTCTTTTGAGTATCTCCTTTTTCTTTTCTTGCAATGTATAACATCGGATAATTTAAACTTGCCATTGCAATTCCTCCTTTTGAACTTTTTAGAACTGTACTATAAAAATTATAAGTTCTTAAAAAAACAGAACTTTTTAGAACTTACAAGTTAATAATAATGTCTTTAGTTAAAAAAGTCAATAAAAACATTGTACTTTTTAGAACTTTAGTTATATTATATAGACATATATTATTAATAAGGAGGCTATTTCATGTACGATAAAGCTTCTATCGGAAAAAGAATAAAAGAAATTAGACTGAAAATTGGAAAGACGCAAACACAATTCGGTGATTTATTTTCAGCAAGTAAAGGTAATGTAGCAACTTGGGAAAAAGGAGTTTCTTTGCCAAATGCTAAGCGATTAAAAGAAATTGCAAGGCTTGGGGATATGACAACCGATCAATTATTATACGGTTACAATAAAGATGTGTATATCACAATTTATAATAATTTATTAGAAAATAATCCTAAAGAAACCTCTGTTGGTAAAGCATTAAGATACCCAGAAAAAGCAGTAATTAACGAATTATTAAAATCTGCAATTGAATATACGAGCGAAGTACCTATTTTTAAGGATAAGATAAAATCAGAAGAAGATATACTAAAAAATGAATTTTATTATTTTATAGAAAAAACATTTTTAGATTATTATGTTAAAAATCATAAATCTAACAATAATATCTTAATCCTAGCAGAAGATTCCATAACTAATATAAAATCTAATATCAGTGAGTATCAATTTTATGATTTTAACTTACAATTACCAAAAATTTTTAATGAGGCTACTTTGCTTTTTGATGAGTATGAAAATTCTGTTAGTTTAGAGTTGTTAAAAGAAATTGAAAAATTAAGCACCAATTTTTTAGAGGAAATTAACAAATTGAAAGCTAAATATCCAGATAATACTCCACAAAGGATAATAAATGCACAAGTATTTCAAAATGAACCTCTCAAACCGTTAGCTAATTATTCGTTTGATATTCCAGATATTAAAAATAATAAAGATAAGCAAAATTACATTTTCGAAAACCTAAATACTACTATCAATGAGTTAATAAAAGATAATCCTCAATTAATAAAATGGATTAATAAAAATTATATTCACAAGTGTGATTTAAATGAATCATAATTTAAACCTATCCCACAATATCCACAAAGATGGTAAACGTGGTACATATTATTTTAGAATTACCTATTATGATAGAACCAATAAAAGAAAAGAGATAAAACGCTCTGGTTTTAAGCAACGTAAAGAGGCTGTGAAAAAATGCAATGAGATTATGGACGAGTTGGAAGGTATAGGACAAATTAATAAATTGCCTTTTGATAAATTAGCTCAGGAATATTTAGATTGGTATTCTGCACGTCGAAAGGCTTCAAGTGTTAAATCCTTAAAGACACATTTAAATAATCATCTAATACCTCATTTTAATTCTATTGATGTTTTTAATCTTACGACACAAGATGTTATGAAGTTTCAAAACAAGAAATTAAAAGAAGGTCATTCAGGGGAATATCTTAAAAAAATGCATGTATTTTTAGTATCCTTACTTAACCACGCTATGAAGTACCATGATTTAAAATCAAACGTTGCTTCATTAGTTGGTAACTTTGAAATTGAATCAAACAAACGCCTTAATTATTGGACGCTAGATCAATTTAACCAATTCTATGAAGTGCTACCTACTATTGAACAAAAATTATTTTTCAAATTACTGTTTTATAGTGGCGCTAGAAAAGGCGAAATACGAGCATTGACGTGGCAAGATATAAACTTTGATGATAATTATATCCACATAAACAAAACGGACTATCACGGCGATGTGACAGTCCCCAAAACAAAAGCAGCCATACGTGATATTTACTTACCTACTCACATGATGGACGACTTAAAAGAATATTTGAATTGGTATCAAAATAATAACATATATAAAAATGAATATGTGTTATTCGGTACATTTTTCAAAGCATTTAGCGAGTCAAAAATAGATCGTTGGTTTACTAACGCTTATAAGTTACTTCCTACCGACTTCCCTAAAATAGTAATTCATGAAATACGTCATAGCCATGCGTCACTTTTAATTAATCACGGTGCTAGTTTAATGGTTATTGCTCAAAGATTAGGTCATTCTTCAATAGAAGAAGTAAGCACACGGTACGGACATTTATATCCTAGTACACAAAAAGAAATAGTTAAATACTTATGAGGTGTTATAAATATGAGTTGGGAAATAATAAATAATACAAAATTTGAACTTGATTTTAATAACTTAGAAAAAGATATAATCATTCTTAACAAAATAAATAATACTCAATTAGTTTACTTGAAATATGATGTGAAAAACAATACCTACATAGTAGATGAAATAGTCAATGGCTTGATCACTGAAATAAGTGACAATAAAAAATCTATAACAATATATAAAAATGTGGCGCTCTAAAATAGAGCGTCTTTTTTATGTTGTGGCATATCTGTGGCAATACTGTGGCAACAAAAATAAAAATCCTACAACCACAAGGGTTATAGGCTATATAGTGGAGACGGCGGGATTCGAACCCGCGTCCAGAGGTCCTGATACACACCTTTCTACGTGTGTAGTCTATTGATAAATTTCGCATAATAGTAAGCAACAGACAACCAGTATTATGCTAGTTTGATTGGATTTCATCTAAACAGACTTCAAACGGCAGTGTTTAGCATATCCTACTAGGGTTGAATCGCGTTAACAGCACGTAGGCGATGCTGTTAGGCGATGCAGAGTGCTATTACGCAGCTACTGCGAAATTATTGTTTGATTTGTCAGTTATATTTACTGAAATGTGTTGATGTCGGAGACAACCCTCCGACACGCTTAATGTGCTCGAGGGACCCCTGTCGAATCCAAAAACGCCCCCGAAATAATATTAGATACGTTTAGTATATAACACCCCTTTATGGCATCATGTACAAACGCAGTAACTGATTGAACTGAGAGGCTACTAATCTAAAGCATTTCTCAGTTCTAATCATTCTTGCGAGATTGAGATGATGCATTCGGTTAGAATGTCACCCCCATCACTAACTAACATATCAGTTCATTCACAACATCAGTTATCATACCAAATAGAGACCAATTAAGCAACAAACACGCTTAATAACGGTCCTTAATCGCACGATCTACATCACGTTTCATTGCTTTATCTTTTAAAGCTTGACGCTTATCGTGTATCTTTTTACCACGGGCTACACCTAATAAAACTTTACACTGACCATGCTTTAAATACAGTTTCAATGGAATAAGAGAATATCCAATTTCTCTTGTACGTTCTCCAAGTTTAATAATTTCCTTTTTATGGAGTAATAACTTTCTAGAACGTAAAGGGTCATGATTAAAACGGTTCCCTTCTTCATAAGGGGCAATATGCATATTATTAATGAACATTTCGCCACGTTTAACTTGCGCATAGCTATCTTTCAAATTAGCACTACCACGACGAATGGATTTAATCTCTGTCCCTTTTAATGCAATACCCGCTTCAATGGTATCTTCAATATTATAATCATGTCTAGCTTTTCGGTTTTCAGCTAATGTACCGGGTGATTTTGTTTTCTTCTTAGCCATTAATCTCTGTCACCTCTTTGCTGATTATTTTTTCTTGCGTCGTGATTTTTTCTTCACACTTTTATCTTTGTAAAATGGTTTGTGATTCGTTTTACCTTTTTTATCACGATTACGTTGATTCTTACCTTTTCGTTGCTTACGTTTTTTCTTTTTGCCTTTATGATTATCATCTTTTGATTTATCTAGAGATTTGCCACGTGTTTTAGCCTGAATGGTTTTTCCTCTTGATGGACGCTGACTTCGTTCATTTTTCGGTAATGGCATACCAACGATTTGGAAGTCTATCATACGCTCATCTACATCAACATGTGTGACTTTTACTGTAACTTGATCACCTATGCGGAATACTTTTGCTTGGCGTTCACCAATAAGTGCCATTTGGCGTTCATCAAAGTGGTAATAATCATCTGTCATATTTGAAATATGAACCATACCTTCAATGGTGTTAGGCAATTCAATAAACATACCAAAGTTTGCTACTGAACTTACAATACCTTCAAATTCATCGCCGATATGTTGAATCATATATTCCGCTTTTTTCAATTCATCTGTATCTCGTTCCGCTTCGATAGCTCGACGTTCACGTTGTGACGTATGCTCTGCTAATTCCGGCAATTTATCTTCCCATTTATGCAATTCTTTATTATTCATAGAATGATCGATGAGATATTTTCGAATTAGACGGTGAACCGTTAAGTCAGGGTAACGTCTAATCGGTGATGTGAAATGGGTATAGTATTCTGCTGATAAACCAAAATGTCCTAAGTTCGTATCATCATAATGGGCTTGTTGCATTGAACGTAACATCATTGTTGAGATAACCATTTGTTCTGAACGGCCTTCAACCTCCTCTTGAATCGATTGCAATGTTGAAGGATGGATATCTTCACCCGTACCTTTAATCATAATACCGAAGTTAGTAATAAAGTCGAAGAACTGTCTTAAACGATCTGATTTAGGTTGTTCATGGACACGGTAAATAAATGGTACTTCTAATTTATTGAAATGTTCAGCCACGGTTTCATTTGCTGCTAACATAAATGATTCGATTAAGCGTTCACCTTCACCACGTTCACGTAAAACTACATCAGTCGGTAAACCTTCGTTATTCACTAATACTTTGGCTTCACTGATATCAAAGTCAATTTCACCACGACGTTTACGCATTTGGATTAAACGATTTGATAAATCTTGTGCTAAATCAAGCATTGGTGTAATTTCTTGATATTGTTTGCGAACGTTTGGGTCCTTTTCAGTGATAATTTGATTAACCGCATCATATGTCATTCTGTAATTAGAATGGATGACACTATCGAATATGTCATGTTTAACCACGTCGCCACGTTCATTGATTTCCATGCGACAACTTAATGTTAAACGGTCGACTTCAGGATTCAATGAACAAATACCATTACTTAAGCGGTGTGGAATCATCGGAATAACACGGTCTACTAGGTAAACACTTGTTGCTCTATCGTAAGCTTCTTTATCTAGCGCTGAGTCTTCTTTAACGTAGTAGCTAACATCTGCAATACTTACAGTTAATTCAGTATGACCATTTTTTAATTTTTTAACGCTAATTGCATCATCTAAATCTTTTGCGTCAGCACCGTCAATTGTAATCGTTAACTCGTCACGCAAGTCAGTACGTCCTTTGATTTCTTCAGGCTTAATCTCTTCAGGTACTGCCTCAGCCTCTTTCAAGACATTATCAGGAAATTCAATTTCGATTCCATGTTGATAAATGATTGATAAAATATCTACACCTGGATCATTCTTATGGCCTAAAATAGCTGATATATGTCCTTCTGGATTATCCGTACCATCCGCATATTTCGTAATCTGAACGAGCACTTTGTGACCATCTACAGCACCAAGACTTTGGCCTTTAGGAATGAAAATGTCTTGCATTATGCGTTTATCATCTGGAATAACGAACCCGAAATATTTCGCTTCACTAAACGTACCGACTACTTGGGTTACAGAATGTTTCTCAATTGATTTAACTTCGCCCTCTATTTTACCTTTATGTTCACCTTTAGATTTCTGTATCTCGACAATCACTGTGTCGCCATCTAATGCACGATTAATCTTAGTTGGTGGGATAAAAATATCATCCATCTCTTCATCTTCAGGACGTAAAAATGCAAAGCCCTTTTTATTTTGGCTTAATGTCCCCTTAATTAATTTAGAGTTCGTATTTTTATGTGATTGTTTACGTTGATATCTATCCGTTTTAGTTCTTTCAACTAATCCTGCTTGTTCTAGTTCTACTAGCACCTTTATTAAATCTCTAAATGAGTCGGCACTATTAAGACCTAAAGCATCTTGAAAATCAGACACAGACATGGGTTCATAATCAGGTTGTTTTACAATTTCTTCAATGGATTGCTTTAAATTCATCATGCCCCTCCTTTCTACTTTCTTTTAATTTTTAAAATGATTATTCAGACCAATCTAAAGTTTCTAAGAAGTCATAGACGTCTTCGAATACTTGTTCTTTTTCTTTATCGATTGTTATGACATGACCTGAATTTGCATACCATTTAATATGTTTGTCTTCTGAATCGACATTATCGTATATATAATTTGCTGATTGAGGATTAATCATTTCATCGTTTTCAGCTTGTACTACTAATATTGGATCAAGTACATCATCAACTTCATTTCTAACGTTATTTAGTGTCTCACTCAACTCTTTTAACGTTTCAGTTGGCTGGAAGTCTTCCATCTCTTTATCAATCGTATCTTGATCTTTACCTTCATATTTTTTAAAGTTGCGTGCATATTCTAAGAAACCTTCATATATTGTACCTTGCGTTTTACCTTCAGCAGGTGCACACATTGTAACAATACCCTTCACTGGACGGTTCAAGCTTAATTTTAAAGCATACACGCCACCTAATGACAATCCAGCTACGGCGATATCTTCGTAGCCATGTTCCACTAAATAATCATAGCCATCTAGCACGTCTTTAAACCATACATGCGGACTTGATTTTAAAATTTCTTCTGGTGGCGCAGCGTGCCCTTCATATTGTGGTGCATATGACGTGTAGCCTTTTTTCTGTAGAAATCTGCCTAATTGTCTTACGTCTGATGAATTACCTGTAAATCCATGTAGGAGTAAGACTGCGCGTTTGCCTTTCTCAAAGAAGAACGGTTGTGGTAATTTAATTTGCATTCATAATCCCTCTTCCATCGTTATCTCTAAATTACTAATATATACTGTTTTACTTTCAAACATCATTTCTCTTATTTACATATATTTATACTTATTAAATATTCCCTTATTTCTTCGGAAATATGCATTATTTAAACTTGGACATTATGTCCATGAATTGAATATCTAAGACGTCATCCGTCTCTATTCATTATAAATAAAAAAGCCCGACATTAACATCGTCGGACCTTATAAACCAAAGTAACTGATACCAATCATTATTAAAAAGAAAATGACTGCTAAAATAATTGTTAATCTATGCAAGAATAAATCGACGCCACGTTGTTTTTGTTTACCAAATAACTGTTCTGCGCCACCACTAATAGCACCTGAAAGTCCATTACTTTTACCTTCTTGGAGTAATACAACAGTGATTAATGCAATACAATCAATAATTAATAGTACTATGAAAAGTGTATGCATGAAAATTGTCCTCCATTCATTATATACGTTCCGAATTATATCACATACTCGTCTTTATAATCAATGACTATCGATTAAACGTGCTCTTACGTACAATTGAAATGATTAGCATATATAACGCTAATACGGTTGAGCAAATCATAACAATTATAATTGGAATAATAAATAGTACTGATTTCGCTGCTATAATCGCATTGATAACCATGGCTAGGTTTACTAATGTAAATAATACATTGGATACATAGACTGCAAACATAAACCACCATAAGTACTTATGTCTATTCCATAATGCAATGACACCCGCTAAATAAGCTAAGATATACATTATTCCTGTGTATCTGAAACTATTTAAGATGTTAGCGACTGCACTATCACTGACTTTCTGGCCTGCCTGTGATAACAACGTCTTAGCCGTTAATGTATCTAATGCAATAAAGTTATGGATGATCAATAAAATACATAATATTAAAGAACTGTAGCCAATTAACTTACCTGCATTTCGTTCCCTCTGACTAGGTTGATTAAGCTGATTCTCCATCTTTACTTCTCCTTCTTTTATATACAAATCTATTATATCAGTTTGAATACGTAAATTAAATCTGTTCCATTCTCAGCAAACACCTTTTTATCTAAACAATTACAACCTGTCATACACAACGTCGACTTAACATGTGTTCGTTTTGTTTGCCACATGATTAAAAAAACCTGCCACAGTCTCAACTCTGTGACAGGCAATATACATTTGCGTGAACTCTATTATATTAAATAAATCTCTGTATTAAACTTATTTATCTAAATTGTAGAAAGATTTGATGCCATCGAATTTAGCAGTTTCAAATAATTCATCTTCAATACGTAATAATTGATTGTATTTAGCAATACGGTCAGTTCTTGATAATGAACCAGTTTTAATTTGGCCAGCGTTTGTAGCTACAGCGATATCAGAGATTGTAGTATCTTCTGTTTCACCTGAACGGTGAGAAACTACTGCAGTGTATCCAGCTTTTTGAGCCATTTCGATTGCTTCGAAAGTTTCAGTTAAAGTACCGATTTGGTTAACTTTGATTAAGATTGAGTTACCAATACCTTGTTCAATACCTCTAGAAAGGATTTCAGTGTTTGTTACGAATAAATCGTCACCTACTAATTGAACTTTATCACCAATACGGTCAGTTAATTGTTTCCAACCGTCCCAGTCATTTTCATCCATACCATCTTCGATAGTGATGATTGGGTATTTACCAATTAATTCTTCTAAGTAGTCAACTTGTTCAGCTGCACTACGTTTCGCACCATGTTCACCTTCGAATTTAGTGTAGTCATATACACCGTTTTCGTAGAATTCAGATGATGCACAGTCAAATCCTAAGAATACATCTTCGCCTGGTTTGTAACCTGCTTTTTCGATTGCTTTGATGATTGTTTCTACAGCATCTTCAGTACCTTCAAATTTAGGAGCGAAACCACCTTCGTCACCTACTGCAGTTTCTAAACCACGTTCACTTAAGATTGATTTTAAGTTATGGAAGATTTCAGCACCCCAACGTAATGCTTCTTTAAATGATTCAGCACCTGTTGGTAAAATCATGAATTCTTGGAATGCGATTGGTGCATCTGAGTGAGAACCACCGTTTACGATGTTCATCATTGGCACTGGTAGTTGTTTACCATTGAAGCCACCTAAATATTTGTATAAAGGTTGACCTAATAAGTCTGCTGCTGCACGTGCAACTGCGATAGACACGCCTAAAATAGCGTTAGCGCCTAATTTACCTTTGTTAGGTGTACCGTCTAATTGAATCATCATTTTATCTATAGATACTTGATCTAATACTGAAAATTCACCTTCAACGATTTCTGGTGCGATAATTTCGTTAACATTTTCAACTGCTTTAGTAACACCTTTACCGCTATAACGTGATTTGTCTCCATCACGTAATTCAACTGCTTCGTGTTCACCTGTAGAAGCACCTGATGGTACTAATGCACGACCGAAAGCACCGCTTTCAGTTAACACTTCAACTTCAACTGTTGGGTTACCACGTGAGTCTAAGACTTCGCGAGCATAAACATCTGTAATAATTGGCATGTGAAAAATCTCCTTTAATTTAGATTCTAAAGCTATTATAGCTTGATTTAATCTTTAAATAAAATATTTATATCAGATAAGGACTGAATCCCTAAGATTTAGTGATTGTATTAGGGATTACAATATCCTTATACTTTAAAAACGCAACTTCATTTAGTGCTTAATAAGTGATTCACCAGTCATATCTGATGGTTGATCAACATTTAATAAGTCTAATAATGTTGGTGCTAAATCACCTAGACGACCAGTTTCACGTAATGTAACGCCTTCTTTAGTTACAATAACAGGAACTGGGTTTGTCGTATGTGTTGTCATTGGTTGATCATCGTCAGTTAACACTTGATCAGAGTTACCATGGTCAGCAGTAATAATTGCATAACCATTCATATCTAAAATTTTGTCGACAACTTCACCTAAACATTCATCCACTGCTTCGATTGCTTTAATCGTTGGTTCTAACATACCACTATGTCCAACCATATCAGGGTTAGCAAAGTTTAAAATGATTAAATCTAAATCACCTTTGTCTAACTCTTCTAATAATGCATCTTTAACTTCATATGCACTCATTTCAGGTTTTAGGTCGTAAGTTGCAACTTTTGGTGAATCAATCAGACGACGACGTTCACCTTCAAATTCTTCATTACGTCCACCACTCATAAAGTATGTTACGTGTGGATATTTTTCTGTTTCAGCAATACGTAATTGTTTCAAGTTGTTATTTTGAGCAACTTCACCAATTGTATTCGTTAAATCAACTTTTTCGAAGACAATTTCAGCATCTACATTGTCATTGTATTTAGTAAATGTTGCATAGTATAAGTCATTAACTTGTTCTACTTTGAAACCATCAAAGGCTTTGTTAGTAAATACTTCTGATAATTGTGCTGCTCTGTCAGGACGGAAGTTGAAGAAGATAACTGCATCTCCATCGTTCACGCCATCATTTTGACCTTCAACAATAAATGGTTCAACAAACTCATCCGTTAAGTCGTTAGCGTAGTTAGCTTCAACACCTTCTTTAGCTGATACATAAGAAGGACCTTCAAAGTTACGAATCGCATTATATGCTTTTTGTTCACGGTCCCAACGTTTGTCACGGTCCATTGCATAATAACGACCAGAAATAGATGCAAATTGACCTACACCTAATGCTTTAAATTTAGCTTCTGTGTCTTCAATGTATTTAAGTGCTGATTTTTGATCTACGTCACGACCATCTAAGAATGCATGTACATAAACTTTATCTAAACCTTTTTGTTTAGCTAATTCTAATAATGCAAATAGATGTTGGTAGTGACTGTGTACACCACCATCAGATAATAATCCAAAGACATGTAATGCAGAATTGTGGTCTTTAACATGTTGTGCAGCATTATTTAATACATCATTTTCAAAGAAATCACCATCAGCGATTGATTTATTGATACGTGTCAAACTTTGATAAACGATACGTCCTGCACCAATGTTCATATGACCAACTTCTGAGTTACCCATTTGACCTTCAGGAAGACCTACGTCTAAACCACTCGCTTCAATTTGAGTAGTAGGATATTTACTGTAATAACGATCAAAATTAGGTTTGTTCGCTTGTTTCACAGCATTACCATGTTCACTCTCACGATTAGCGAAACCATCTAAAATGATTAGAGCTGTTGGTTGTTTAGCCATAATTATTTTGCACCTTCTAACAATTGTACGAAATCTTCAACTTTTAATGATGCGCCACCTACTAATGCACCATCAATGTCAGATTGAGCCATATATTCTTTAACGTTGTTAGGTTTAACACTACCACCATATTGAATACGTGTTGCATCAGCAACGTCTTGGCTTGCTACTTTAGCTACTGTTTTACGAACGTGTGCACACATTTCATTTGCATCATCAGAAGTAGCTGATTTACCAGTACCGATTGCCCAAATTGGTTCGTATGCGATAACAACTTCTTTAAGTTGTTCTTCTGATAAACCTTCTAGTGCTTTTTCAACTTGGTTACTAACGATTTCATTAGCTTTACCATTTTCGCGTTCTTCATCTGTTTCACCAACACAAATGATTGGTGTCATACCATGATTAAATGCAGCATGTGCTTTTTTATTCACATCTTCATCTGTTTCATGGAATAATTCACGACGCTCTGAATGTCCGATAACTACGTATTTAACACCTAAGTCAGCTAATGCTACTGGAGATGTTTCTCCTGTGAATGCACCATTATCTTCAAAATAAGTGTTTTGAGCACCAATTTTTAATCCTTTTGCTTTGCCATCATTTACTAATGAAATTAGTGCATCTAATTGGATTGTTGGTGCACAAATTACTGATTCAACTTCTTTTTCATCAGGTAATGTTGGTAAGTTATTAACGAAGTCTTTAGCTTCTTTAACTGTTTTGTTCATTTTCCAGTTACCAGCTATGATTGGTTTTCTCATTGATTACACTCCTATATATTTAAATTGTAATTTTAGCGTTAAATATCTTTTAAGACGTAACGTCTCATGCTTTATGCATTTTCCCTAGAAAATGTTTAGAAAAACGTAGACATTTTCATAAGACGATTATTTGTTATTAATCGCTTTAATGCCTGGTAATTCAATACCTTCTAAATATTCTAATGATGCACCGCCACCAGTAGAAATATGTGTGAAGTCATCTTCAAAACCTAAAGAAATTGCAGCTGCTGCTGAGTCACCACCACCGATAATAGTAGTAGCGTCTTTTAAGTTAGCAATGGCTTTACATACACCGATTGTACCTTGAGCAAAATTACTGAATTCAAATACACCCATAGGTCCGTTCCAAACAACTGTGTGTGCACCCTCTAATTCTTTAGAGAATAACTCAACAGTTTTAGGTCCAACGTCCATTGCTTCTTGATCTGAAGGGATGTTGTCTATTGATACTTCAGTGATTTCAGCATCATTAGAGAATTCTTTTGCCACTTTTGCATCTACTGGTAAAACGATTTGATCGCCGTTACTTTCAAGTAATGCTTTAGCAAAGTCGATTTTATCTTCTTCTAATAATGATAAACCGATTTCTTTACCTTGCGCTTTTAAGAAAGTATACGCCATTCCGCCACCGATAAGAATTTTATCAGCAATATTTACTAAGTTTTTGATGACGCCGATTTTGTCAGATACTTTAGCGCCACCTAAGATAGCAACTACTGGTTTGTGTGGGTCGTTGACAACACCACCGATAAATTTAATTTCTTTTTCCATTAAGTAACCAGCTGCAGTTTCTAAATGTGTAGAAATACCGACATTAGATGCGTGTTCACGGTGTGCTGTACCGAAAGCATCATTGACAAATACATCACCTAATGAAGCCCAATATTTACCTAATTCAGGATCGTTTTTAGATTCTTTTTTACCATCTAAATCTTCAAAGCGTGTATTTTCAACTAATAATACATCGCCTTCTTTTAAGTTTTTGATAGCAGTTTCTAATTTTTCACCACGTGTTTCAGGTACGAAAGTGACTTCTTTACCTAACTTTTCTGATAAAGCATCAGCAACAGGTTTTAAAGTTAAACCTTCTTTATCACTTTCTTGTTTAACTTTTCCTAAGTGAGAAAATAGAACTAATTTACCACCTTGTTCGATGATATATTTAATTGTTGGTAAAGCCTGAACAATACGGTTATCATTTGTGATTTTACCGTCTTTTAAAGGTACATTGAAATCAGCACGTTCAAGAACAACTTTCCCTTTTAATTCTAAATCAGAAACAATTTTTTTTGCCATTATAATTTCCTCCTCTAAATAGGAATTACTAATATAAAAATAAGCGGAGAAGCGTTAGTGCTCCCCGCTTACTCATAAGCTAACTTATTTCAATAATTTGTACAAGTGTACTTTGAATCGTACATCTATACTGAGCACAAGTTTATTTAACTATGCTTCTAAATTATTTAGATAATTCTGCTAAATATTCTAAAGTACGAACTAATTGAGCAGTGTAAGACATTTCATTGTCATACCAAGCTGCAACTTTAACTAATTGACGGTCACCAACAGACATTACACGAGTTTGAGTAGCATCGAATAATGAACCGTAAGTCATACCAACTACGTCTGAAGAAACGATTTCGTCTTCAGTGTAACCGAATGATTCGTTTGAAGCGTTTTTCATTGCTTTGTTAACGTCTTCAACAGTAACGTCTTTTTCTAATACAACTGTTACTTCAGTTAATGAACCTGTAGCAACTGGTACACGTTGAGCACCACCGTCTAATTTACCATCGATTTCAGGAATAACTTTACCGATAGCTTTTGCAGCACCTGTTGAGTTTGGTACGATGTTTTGAGCTGCTGCACGCGCACGACGTTTGTCGCCTTTTTTATGTGGACCATCTTGAGTCATTTGGTCACCAGTGTATGCGTGAATAGTTGTCATTAAACCTTCAACTAAACCAAATTCGTCACTTAACACTTTAGCAACTGGTGCTAATGAGTTAGTAGTACATGATGCACCTGAAACAACTGTTTCTGAACCATCTAAGTCATTGTGGTTAGTGTTGAATACGATTGTTTTAACGTCACCTTTAGCTGGTGCAGAGATTAATACTTTTTTAGCACCTGCATTGATGTGTGCTTCTGCTTTTTCTTTATCTGTATAGAAACCAGTACATTCTAATACTACGTCGATATCTAAATCGCCCCAAGGTAATTTGCTTGCATCTGGTTCTTCGTATGATTTAACTTCTTTACCATTTACGCGGAAACCACCATCAATAACTTCAACTTCTCCTGTGAAACGACCTTGCATAGTGTCATATTTTAATAAATGAGCTAACATTTCGTCGTCTGTTAAGTCGTTTACTGCAACTACTTCAATACCTTCTACGTCTTGAATTCTTCTAAATGCTAAACGACCAATTCTACCAAAACCATTAATTGCTACTTTTACTGCCATTATAATGGCCTCCTTTAAAATGATATTTAAAAAGCTATTAACTTTTTATTACTTATTTAATATTACTTTTGCTGCTGCTTCATCAGTAATTAATACTGTATTCTTAGGGGCAATACTTAAGTAAGCTTTAATTGCTTCTCCTTTAGATTGACCTCCGGCAACAGCGAATATAAAATCTTTGGTTTCTAAATCTTCAAGTTGTAGTCCTATCGTCTTTACTTTATAGACTACGTTGCCTTGAGCATCAAAATAGTAACCGAAAGCTTCTGCAACGGCTTGGTGATGTTGAAGGCTTTCAATCACTTCATCTGACGATTGTCTACGATGCGCCATCTTCAGCGCATCACCAATACCGTGGATTGTTATATTTGCTTGTTTGATTTTATCTAATGTATGAACCACAGAAGGTTCCATTAGAAGTGTATTATACGTTGATTCACTTACATTATCTGGTACGTAAAGCGTTGTATAATACCCACCTGTTTGTTGCGCCATGCTCGCTGAAATCGTGTTAGCTTGGTAGATAACATTTTCTCCAAGGCCACCACGCGCTGGAACAAAAAACACATTAAATGGTAAAAGATGCATCGCACGGCTAACATTTGCCATCGTCGAACCACCTGTTACTGAAACAATCGCATCTTCATATAGGATGCTTTCAAGTAATTGACCAGCTTGTCTCCCCATTTCTGATTTTACGTTCTCGTGAGCATCTGCATCACCAGGTATAACATGAACTTCTTTAATACCGAAAGTGGTCTTAATTTGTTCAGCTAATTGATTATCATCAGTATAAATATTGAAATATTCGTTAAGCTGATTTAAAACAGATCTACCTTCTTCAGTGATTTCCATTCCAGTTGATTTAACTTGGATTAAATCTTGTTTCTTCAACATATCTGTTTCAGACCTTAAGACACGTTCAGTAATATCCATATGTTCACTTAAACTTCTTCTACCTACTGGTTGATTATTTGAGATAGTAGTTAAGATAGAAAAGCGTCGATACATTTTATCCACGAGATCAGGTATCAACTTCTGTTGAATTTTAATCAAGTCTTTCACTACTACCTTCCTCCTTTATGTCTAAAAGGTAACCAATAGTATAAAAGCGGTTTGACTATTTGTGTCCCGCCTGGGACAAAATCTAACCTCTTTACACTTGCAATAGTACTATTGTGTTGATGAAAATGCAAGAGAAAAACTCTAATATTTAAAATTATCTGTAAAATTTCCCAAATTAAGTAGAATAAACCTACTATATGCATAATAAAAAGTATAATTTATCTCTTATTTTATAGTATTACCCTCAAAGTTTAATAATTATTCTTTTGCAAAATACTTTCCTATGCAAGTTGTTCTCATTTACAATAGAAGCACTTCATTTAAAGGAGGAGAAAAAATGGCTCGCGAAGAGGATAATCATGTTGAGGTTATTGATCCAAATGATCGAAGATATAAAGATGATGACTATTTTAATCATTCGCAGCCTACTGATCGAGCGCATTATTCCGTTAGGTATCGGTATGGTTGTGGTTGCCCGTTTGGTTGCCTTTCTTCAATCTTTATTTCTATTTTACTTTCTATCATTTTTACTTTTTTAATGAATTGGATGTTTTAAAGATAAGGAGCTCGGTAATGATGTCATATTGGTACAAATTCATTCTAGCGCTTTGTCATCATACTATTGATGACTAAATTAAGAAAAGCAGCCTCATGAGAAATCTCATAAGACTGCTATCATCACTTGCATCCCCTTTAACCATCGATGTTTAACGTTAATTCATTGCTAGTTAATGGGTTTAAATCATACTAATATTACAGGTCTTAATCAAGACCCATGATGCTACTAATTATTATTAGATGATTGTTGGTTTGATTGGCTTTGTGTAGACGTAGCATTTCGTTGTGTCGTTTGTCTTGAAGTTGATTGCTGCGTAGATGGTTGCGTTGTTGAACGTTGTTGTGTTTGCGGTGATTGTTGTGTTCTAGTTTGTGTGCTTGATTGAGTACGATTTGGTTTATTCGTATTTGACTCATTCGTATTTCTATTGTTGTTGCGATTGCTATTATTTTCTTGTGTTGCCTGTTCTTTTGTACGGCTTTCTTCAGTAGTAGCCTCTTCTTTAGTTGTTTTCTCTTGAGTTTTTTCTTCTTTAGTATCTTGTTTTGTACGTTGTTTCTCTTCAGTTGATGGTTGTTTAGTTCTTTCTTGTGTTGAAGGCGTTGCTTGCTGAGTCTGACGTTGTTGAGTTTGAGGTGCTTGTTGCGTAACAGTTTCCTGCGTCACATTCGAACGTTCTTCACTCGATTTTTTGTCATTCTCTTCTTTATCTTTTTTATCTTTCTTGTCTTTTTTCTCTTCAGTTGATTGATTATTTAAGCGTTCACTTGATCGGTTAGAATGATCAACAAATGCGTAAATCGCAAAAGCCAAGCCACTTAATAATAATAAGACTATAATCGTGCTAATCAGTTTCGAAATGCCACTCATTTTTTTCTTTTCCGGTTCACCAAAGTCATCTCTATTTCTATTGTTCTTAGACATAAGTTACCTCACTTTAATATATTCAATTTGTTTAGTCCCTATATGTAGCAAATTATTTTACAGTCATTCACACGAAAATGATATAAAAAGGATTAAGACATAAATTAAATTGATACATAATTACTTATATATGATAACATCATAAGTAATTACAAACATCAATTATGCAAATATAATTTAATTATAATTCGAGAGTGTGAGATAAATGAAGAAAATTGTTTCTGATGATATCTTTGAAGAAGACAAAGCACCTAAACGTGGATTAAAGTCAATGATGTTAAATAATGATAATTATGATGATAGCAACACGTCTCGTCTTGACCTCTTGCTATTATCAATCATTTTCATTCCTTTAATCATATTATTCTTAATCTACATTAATTAGTACTATAATAGATATACAAAAAGCCCATACGATGCTCGCATGGGCTTCTACTAAAGGGAGTCAAAATTGACCTTCGTTTATTTTGCGTAGTCTATGGGGTATACTCAATTTACTCAAAGCTATTGAAATCTACTATATCGAAGGTACAAATTTATTATAACTTAACCTTCGTAAAATTAAATCCTGTTTACAGCATAGTAAATGACATATTATTGACTAATCGTTGTACATTTTTTGAACAACGATCGTTGAACGACAATCGTAGAACGTCTTTTCAAATACAATAAATTAATAGAGGTGTAAATATGAAGCAATTCTTAATAACTGGCGGAACTGGAATGGTAGGCAGTCAATTAGTAAACGAGTTAAAGCATCGCGATGTACACATTACAATATTAACTCGTAGCGATAAGCAAAGTGATGATCCTAAAATTTCATATATTAATTGGTCAAAAGACGGTTGGACATCTCAAGTTCCAGATATAGATGTAGTTATCAATTTAGCTGGTGCAACTTTAAATAAACGTTGGACACCATCATACAAACAATCAATCATGACTAGCCGTATCGAATCAACACAAGCACTCGTTGATTTATTCAGCAATCGCGACCATAAACCTGAAGTCCTCTTCAATGCGAGTGCGATGGGCTATTATCCACCAAGTTTATATCAAACGTATACTGAAAAATATCAAACACTTCCCTTCGACTTTTTATCTGATGTCGTTTATCAGTGGGAACGTTTTGCCAAACGTTTTGAATCATTTGGTACACGTGTCGTACTAGGAAGATTCAGCATGATTTTATCTGATGATGGTGGTGCATTACAAACGATGAAACTGCCTTATAAATTTTTTGTAGGGGGCAAATTAGGTTCTGGATTCCAATGGTATTCTTGGATTCATATTAATGATTTAGTACGTGCAATTCTATTTACCATCGACCATCCTAAAGCCCAAGGTCCTTTCAATATGGCTGCACCTATGGCTGAACGTCAAAATCTATTCGGATATACACTTGCACGTGTCATGCACCGCCCTCATGAAACATGGGTTCCATCGTTCTTGATGCGAATCGCACTTGGTGAAATGTCTACAGTTGTCTTAGATACGCAAAAGATATTACCAAACAAATTGGATGCACTTGGCTTTACATTTAATTATCCTAACTTAAAAATTGCTTTCGAAGATTTAATCGATGCATAGTTATTGGAGTTTTGAATCATGAACGACGAGAAATTAACGTATATTTTATTAATCATCGCTAGTCTATTTCTGATACTAAATGGCATTTTTGCCTTCGAACATCATTTTGTAATTATATTAATGTCAATTTTCTTCATATTCATTGGTGCTATTTTACTTGTGATTTCGGTTCGACTTCTCCTAAAAAGCACTTCAAAAAAATCATAAAAAAATGGGAGTGGAACAGAATTCTTTTTAAATTCGTTGTCCCACCCCCGCAAGTGTGACTAGAACTGAGAAAAGCTTGAATTAAGCGCCTCCTCAGTTCAGTCAGCTACTGCGAATTTGCAAAATAGCTTCATTATATAATTTTTGTCCCGGACTCATTTTTCATGATAATTTAACATTAATGATTAATCTTCAGGCTGCATAACATTATCGATTAAGCCATATGCTTTAGCTTCATCAGCTGTTAAGAAGTTATCACGGTCCGTATCTTTTTGTATTTTTTCAATACTTTGACCTGTACGTTCAGCTAAAATTTTGTTTAATTTTTCACGTGTTTTTAAAATGTGGTTAGCAGCGATTTCGATTTCAGTTGCTTGTCCTTGTGCACCACCTAATGGTTGGTGAATCATAACTTCCGCATTTGGTAATGCGAAACGTTTACCTTTTGCACCAGCAGCTAATAAGAATGAACCCATTGATGCAGCCATACCGATACAAATAGTTTGTACGTCTGGTTTAATGTGTTGGATTGTATCATAAATAGCAAAACCAGCAGTGACACTACCACCTGGTGAATTAATATATAAGTAGATATCTTTCTCAGAATCTTGCGCTTGTAAGAATAATAATTGTGATACAATTGAATTTGCTACGTTATCATCAATTGCAGAACCTAACATAATAATACGGTCTTTTAATAGACGAGAATAAATATCGTATGCACGTTCACCGCGATTTGTTGTTTCAATTACTGTAGGAATTAAATTCATTTATATTTCCTCCTTATGATTAACTGTTATTTAGTATTCTACATGAAAAGTCAAAAATGGTCAAAATTTAAACTCATATAGCACAAAGAAAATTTGACCTTATTTTATTATATTTTGTACACTATAAACATACATTCAGATTGTACTTTTAAATTGATAAATAGTACAGAATTTTGTCTTTGTTACTTTATATCTCCTCGTAGTGTAACGGATAGCACGTAAGATTCCGGTTCTTAAAATAGAGGTTCGACTCCTCTCGAGGGGGCTAATAGTTTTAAATTGCATATATTTTTTACATTATGGGAGTGGGACAGAATGCTTTTGAAATTCGTCGTCCGCTCCCAGCTTGCTTTGTTTGTAGCATTTCTTAGTAAAATGATCTTTGCTGGGGCCCCGCCGAACGCAAGGATGACTAGATCTGAGAAAAGCTTGATTTAAGTGCCTTCTCAGTTTAGTCCGCTACTGCGAATTTGCAAAATAGTATCACTATATTATTGATGTCCCAGGCTCTTTTTAGTCTGCCTGTCATTCAACTATTATAGAATACTAAATGCCATAAACGTGTTAAGAACCTAATCTCTTACAAAAAAATTCGCCACTATGTGACGAGTTCATACCTATAATTCAATTTTTTCGCCACTTCGAATTTTATCTGCAAGTTCATTTAGCTTTCTTAAGCGGTGATTTACTCCAGATTTTGATATAGCACCAGTTGAAACCATTTCTCCTAGTTCTTTTAAGGAGATTTCTTGATGCTCGACTCGAAGTTTTGCAATTTCTCTTAAGCGATCTGGTAAATTATCTAGTCCAATTTCTTGATCAATTAATTGAATGCTTTCCACTTGTTTCATAGCGGCACTTACCGTCTTATTAAGATTTGCAGTTTCACAATTCACTAAACGATTCACTGAATTCCTCATATCCCTAACAATTCGCACATCTTCAAACTTCAATAATGCTTGATATCCACCTATTAAACTAAGAAAATCAGATATTTTTTCGGCTTCTTTTAAATAAGCGATGCTACCCTTTTTGCGTTCTAAGTGTTTAGCATTTAAGCCATAGCTATTCATTAACTTAGTTAAACCTTCAGAATGATTCTCATATTGAGAGAATATTTCTAAATGATAGGATGATGTTTCAGGATTATTTACAGATCCTCCAGCTAAAAATGCGCCTCTCAAATAACTTCTACGCATTTCATCATCTTTAATCATGCTAGCATCAATATCATGAACGAAAATACCATTTTTTAAAATACCTAGTTCGTCCAGAATTTCTTTCGCACGTACTTTTGTACGACAAATATAAATATTATTTTTCTTTAATTTCATTTTTTTACGCACAAGAATTTCAACTTCTACATTAAAAATGCGTTTAATTAATGAATAAATTCTTCTAGCAGTCGTAGCATTTTCTGTTTGAACATTAATTACGAATTGTTGATTAGATAGGCTAAGTGCACCGTTCATACGAATTAATGCGCTAAGCTCTGCTTTAGCATTGCTTTCGTCAACTTCAATGCGTGTTAATTCATTTTTCATATCTGACGCAAAACTCATCACATTTCCCCCTCTAATCAAATTTATATATACATGTAATTAACATCCTATATTGTTACACGTTATTCTACGCATACATGAATACACATACGCTCTTTATCATACCATAGTTATACTGCCGATTAGAAGTGTTATTTTTTCGGTCTAAATTGAATCGTACTTGTCAATTCAAGGGCTAAATCATAGATTAATTTCGCTAAAACTTTCGTATTATGACGCACTAAATGGTCATCTAAGATTTCAACTAAATTCGATGACGTAATGATCTTAATGTTATGATCCGTTATTTTATGTTCATCCATAACAACTGGTTTGGCATTACGCTCTTTATAACGTTTTAAAACATTATCATCGTATTTATCATTACTACAAATGACATAATCGATAAAGTCACTGCCAGCATGATTATGTATCGCTTGAATATGATCCATAACATCGTAATCCGACGTTTCTCCAGGTTGAGTCATAACATTAGATATATATAATTTAGGCGCATTTGAGCGTAAGATAGCGTCCGACATACCTTTAACACATAAGTTTGAAATCACACTAGTATATAACGAACCAGGTCCAAGTACGATTAAATCTGCATCTTCTAGTGCGTCAATCGCTTCTTCCATAGGCTCAACGTTTTCAGGCTCTAAAAAGACACGCTCAATACGTTTGTTTTTCTTTGGTATTTGAGATTCGCCGCGTACAATTTCTCCATCTTCTAACACTGCATTTAACATCACATTCGTGTTTGTAGATGGAATCACTTTGCCTTTAATATTTAATATTTTACTTAATTCTTTTACCGCATGACCAAAGTCATTCTTGATATTGGTTAAAGCTGCTAATAATAAATTGCCAAGTGA
The DNA here is from genome assembly GCF_017893165.1 of Staphylococcus sp. GDX8P54P. Taxonomy (NCBI): domain Bacteria; kingdom Bacillati; phylum Bacillota; class Bacilli; order Caryophanales; family Staphylococcaceae; genus Staphylococcus; species Staphylococcus sp. GDX8P54P. The sequence goes on along the minus strand of NZ_JAESMM010000005.1, from coordinate 161,389 downwards.
ATGTCCTTCAATTTGATTCTCTTTAAAACGATATTGAAACAACTCTTCTATGACTGGTTCTGCATCACTTAATGCTGCAATAACATTTCTAATATCGCCTGGTGCTGGTATATCCATTTCACTACGGATTTTACCAGTACTACCACCGTCATCCGCTACAGTAACGATGGCTGTAATATCGATGGGGTACTCTCTTAATCCCCTTGCTAATACTGATAGACCTGTTCCACCGCCTATAAGTACAATCTTTAATTGTTTCATTTTTTCACGCCACTTTCGATATGTGCATCTCTATGATGAACATAAACATTATAATCAAATATGTCTGTTAATTCTTCACTAATACGTTTAGCTAACGCAACAGATCGGTGTTGACCTCCTGTACAACCTATTGCAATCACTAATTGAGATTTACCCTCTTTTTTGTAACCTGGTATCATAAATTTCAATAAATCCATTAATTTTTCGAAAAATATTTCAGTTTCTTTCCATTTCATAACATAATGATAAACGGGTTCGTCTTCTCCCGTCATCGGTCTTAAGTCTTCAACATAATAAGGATTTGGAAGGAAACGAACATCGAACACTAAATCTGCATCTTTTTGTATGCCATGTTTAAATCCGAAACTTGAAACATTAATACTAAATGATTTAAAATTGTCATCTTGGAATTTTTCTTTAACCTTTGTTTTAAGCTCTTTCGTCTTCAATTGTGTTGTATCTACGATGTAATTAGCAATTGAGCGAATATTACTAAGCAATTGCTTTTCTTCTAAAATTGAATCTATTAATGACATTTGACCATTTTCATTCAAAGGATGTGCACGTCTAGATTCTTTGTATCTCGAGATTAACTTCTCCGTTTCCGCTTCTAAAAACATGACATCTACAATAACATCATTTCTACTTTTAATTGCATCAATTTCTTCCACTAACGACTTGAATAATTCTTTCCCTCTTAAATCAATCGCGATTGCTACTTTTTGCAAAGAAGGATTTCCTTGTTCCATTAGTTCAACAAATTTGGGAAGTAATATCGGAGGTAAGTTATCAACACAGAAGTAACCAATATCTTCTAAACATTGGATAACTACGGATTTACCAGCACCTGATAGACCTGTTACTACTAATAGTTCACTTTTACTCATTTCATTTTCATTATGGTTCGTCATTTTGACACCGCCTAGTTCATCTTTTTAACGTCAATATACGTTCACGACTATAGTTAATTTACCTTCATAATATCATATGAACGACTTATCGTAACGATTAATGCGATATAAGTAGTTAGTAGTTTACGCACCCATTAAAAAAGGCTAGAACCCATGTTTAAATCACAATCAAATGTGATGACATGTTCTAGCCTTGCTTAATTATGCTTCTTCTTTATCTTTTAATTCTTCAATGTAATCAATAGCGCTCTGAGCTGCTATACTACCATCACCAGTTGCTGTTACAATTTGTCGTAAGCCTTTATCTCTTACATCTCCAGCAGCAAAAATACCTGGTACTGTAGTACTCATATTGTCTTCCGTTACAATATAGCCCATGTCGTTTGTAATTCCTAAATTAACAAATGGTGCTGTTAATGGTTTCATACCAATATAAATGAATACACCATCTGCATCTAACGTTTGTTCTGAGGCATCTTTAGTTGAAACAAGTGTTACAGAGCCTACTTTACCATCTTTTTCGTTAATAGATTTTAATGTGTGGCTCCAGATAAAATCAATTTTGTCGTTTTTGAACGCACGATCTTGTAAGATTTTCTGCGCTCTTAATTCATCTCTTCTGTGTACAATGGTAACTTTGTCTGCGAATTTAGTAAGGAATGCTCCTTCTTCAACTGCAGAGTCACCGCCACCTATTACAAATAAGTTTTTATTTTTAAAGAAGGCGCCATCACACACTGCACAATAACTTACACCGCGTCCACCTAGTTCTTGTTCTCCAGGGACACCAATTTTTTTATATTCGGCACCTGTTGAAATAATCACAGCGCGTGCTGTTATTTCTTTATTACCTAGGTTAATTTCTTTATAGTCACCTTTATCTTCAATAGATTTAATATCTCCATATTGATATTCGGCACCAAATTTTTTAGCGTGTTCAAACATTTTGGTAGATAAATCCGGACCTGTAATCATTTCAAATCCTGGGAAGTTCTCTACTTCTTCTGTGTTAGCCATTTGGCCACCAGGCATGCCTCGTTCAATCATTACTGTGCTTAAATTTGCACGTGATGCATAAACTGCTGCAGTCATACCAGCAGGTCCTGCGCCGATAATTGCAACATCATAATTTACTTCTGTCATTTCTATGCCTCCTACGTTTTTAATATCATGCGCATTATATATTATTATTTGAAATCTTTAAATTTATATGCTCAATAATTGATTAATCGCACTATCTAACTTGTAACGCGATACATTAAACAATGTCATGATTTTCTTTTTAGTTACATGACTATGATAATAACGATGATATAAATATGCATGTGCAGCTACATATCTATCAACTTCGCTTAAATCAACTTCATTCGCAATTAAACCTTCGCCTTTATCAATCCAACTTATAAATAATTCCGTATCCTTGTGTATTTCATCCATTTCATACAAACGTACTAAACCTTTATGAATGAAATCTAATTTGTTTAAATGTAAACCCTGAACTAAATACGTAAGGTAAAGTTTCTCATAATCATTCATTTTTTCTAAAATAGACCAAATCTCTTGTGTCATTAATATTTCTTTACCATTTAATTGATTTAATAAAAAGACACCATAAAGTCTATAATGACTATCATCATCTAATAACAATGGTAGTATCTTTTGATCAAAAGCTTGTTTACTCTCTTCTAGTATCCAAGGTGCATAACCAACATCTACTTTAGATATTTGAAGTAATTTATCCCAAAAGAATTGACTCTGTTCTTTATTTCCAAGGTAATAATAATTAAAACTCAATGCGTTAAACATTTGAATTGAAGCGAATTTCCCCTTTTTATATAGAGGTAATAATATTTGTTGAGACGCTTCATATTGTTTTAAATAACTTAGTACGATACCTAATTTAAAACTTTCATCATCGTTCATAGGCATAACTTTACTTAATATTTTAAGATATTTATGATATTTGTCTTTTTCATTGGTATTGTAAAGTAGCAATGTATAGTGACATAACGCGTGTACATCTGAATTATCTTCTGATAGCAATGCTTCAAACATGTCTTTAGCAATATCATATTCGCTTAAATATAAATAGCACATGGCTAGTAAGTTGCGAATCACTCTATGCTCTTGAATAGTATCATCTTGATTCAATATATACGTACGTGCATCTTGCAATCGTCCTTGAGAAAATAAATATTGGAATAATAGTTGTGTAGCAAAAAGCTGTGCTTCGAGTTGAATTTTTTCTTCACTCATATATGACACTTCGAAGGTCTTTTCTAATTCTTCTCTGAAATCTTTATCATCTGTTAAAATCACATAATTAATACCAAACAAGAAGGCCTTGTTTGGCTCATTAAGGTCGATGTTTAATTGACTAAGCTCATAATAGCTATCTGCTACATTTTGCCCTTCAATAATACTGTCATAAAACAAATGCTCTGCTCGTCTACCTAAATGAAGTTTATTTAAGCAATGGGCATACTTTAACTTTATATCAAAATCTTGTGGTGACAAATCAAGCACTTTTTTATAGTATTCTGCTGCTTTATTAAAATCTTGTGTTTTATATTTTTGATCCGCCATTTTACGATAAAATGGTTCATCAAATTTCATTGAAATAATTTTATCATTGTTTTGCGCCATTCTTTGTCACCTCTCTTTATTTATAATGAATGTGCATAGGATTGCCATATGCAACGGCATCGTCTGGTATATCTTTCGACACAACTGTGCCGGCTTTCACAACCACATGATGACCGATATTTACACCTGGTAATATTGTCGAATTCGCACCAATTAAAGTTTGATCACCTATTCTAACTGGACCATAGCGATATTCATCTACTAATACCTCATGCGTTAATATTGTAGTATTATAACCAATTACTGTATTATTGCCAATGGTTATAAGTTGGGGATAAAACAAGTCTGGCATGACCTTATAGGCTATAGCTGTATGTTGGCCAATGGACATGTTCAATAAATGGATGTATAGCCATCTTTTCCAACTTAAATTCGGTATAAAGCGACAAATTTCAATAATCATAGTATTCCTAAGCACTCTCGGGAAACGTACAAAACGATAAATTCGCCATAATGGATTAATCTTATGATGACCCTCTTTCGTTAATCGTCTCATTATTTTACTTTACCTTTAGGACTAGGCCATGATAATGGGCCTGCCTCTTTATATAATGGTGGTTGATGTTTAATACGACGATAAATCATTAGCGCTAAACCAATCACAATCAAAATGACTGAAACAAGTTGGGCTACTCTAATGTTACTTGTTAACATCAAACTATCAGTTCTTAGACCCTCTACGAAGAAACGTCCAATGGAATACCAAATTAAATATGATGTGAATGTTTCACCCACACGTAAATGCTTTCTAATTGTAATTAATATGATAAAGCCTAATACATCCCATATTGATTCGTATAAAAATGTGGGATGGTAGTACACGCCTTCTATATACATATTACGGATAATGAACTCTGGAATATGTAAGTTTTCAAGAAATGTTCTTTGAACTGGGCCACCATGAGCTTCATGATTCATAAAGTTTCCCCAACGCCCAATTCCTTGAGCTAATATAATACTTGGTGCTACAATGTCACCTATTTGGAACGGATTAAGATTTTTTACTTTGCATACAATTATACCGGTAATAAATCCGCCTAGAAGACCACCATGTATTGCTATACCACCATGCCATATCATTAGAATTTCAATAGGGTTTTGCATGTAATATGGCCATTGAAAAATCACAAAATAAATTCGAGCAGTGATGAATCCAAAAATGGCACTATAAAAGATGACATCAACAAGCGTATCTTTATGTAGCCCAACATATTTCAAACTTTCTTGAGCTATAAAATAACCAATGAGAATACCTACAGCAATAATGATACCGTACCATTTTATTGAGAGTGGTCCTAAATTAAATGCAGTAGGGTCAATATAATTCAAATTTAAAAGCATGCTCTAGCTCTCCTTGCTTTGATGACCTTTTTTTAGGATTTCTTCATTTAATCGTTGGTTAAACTCTTCTGCAGTATTAATGCCCATTATATTCAGGCGATAGTTCATTGCTGCAACTTCTATAATAACTGCCACGTTTCGTCCTGGACGTACAGGAATCGTTTTTTTAGTGATTTCTGTATCAAGAATTTGTAATGTTTCTTCATTTAATCCAACTCGGTCATACAATTTATCTTTATCCCAATTTTCAAGGTTGATGTTCAAACGAATTTGTTTCTGTGTAAGGATAGAGCCTGCACCAAACAATGTCATAACATTGATGATACCAAGGCCTCTAATTTCGAGTAAGTGTTCAATCAATTTGGGTGGTGTGCCTATTAATTCATCTTTTGTTATTTCACGAATTTCGACATTATCGTCTGCTACAAGTCGGTGTCCTCGTTTCACTAATTCAAGTGCAGTCTCACTTTTACCTATACCAGAATCTCCAGTGATTAATACACCAACACCGTAAACATCGACCAATACACCATGTAATGATGTCGTCTTAGCTAATTCGTGTTCTAAGAACGTTGTTAATCGACTCATCAAACTTGTCGTTGCATCTTTGGATACAATCAGTGGTGTATCCATTTCTTGAGCTGCTTCTATCAACTCTTGTGGCGGTTCTAATCCTCTAGTCACTATGATTGCAGGTGTTTCGGGACGACATAATTTTCTCATTCGTCCGTGACGTTCCTCATCAGGTAATAAATTATAAAACGATAATTCCGTTGTTCCTAATAGTTGGATACGATCTGCAGCATAATGTGAAAAATAGCCAGCCATTTCTAAACCCGGTCTTGATATATCTGTATTTTTAATCGGTTTATGTAATCCTTTTTCACCTGTAAATAATTCTAATTTAAGTAATTTGACTAATTTCTCTGTCGTTAACATGAGTTCACCTCAAAATTTTCACTTGAATTCATTCATCTATTATCATATCAAAAATAAAGAGAAGATTAATATAAAAAAGAAGAATTCCTAATATATTTGTTTCGTTCACATTTTACAACACACTCAAATGAAAAGGGAGTGGGAGAGAATTCTTAATAAATTCGTTCTCCCACCCCCGCAAGGGTGACTAGAACTGAGAAAAGCTTGAATTAAGCGTCTTCTCAGTTCAGTCAGCTACTGCGAATTTGCAAAATAGCTTCATTATATTATTTTTGTTCCGGATTCTATACGGGTCTCGAGTGTCAGGAAAACTTAATTTGTAAGTTTTATGATTTAATGCCCCGTTCCAAGCCTACTTAGCTTGTAGATTTTGTAGTTAAAATTTAATAACTAGGCCACCTTGTGCATTATTAATCATTCTTCGTCTTTATAGTTTCCTGACGCTAGGTTTAGTTATTCAACTTTATCGCGTTCGAGTACTGTTTTTAAATATTTACCTGTGTATGACGATGGTACATTAGCGATGTATTCAGGCGTACCTGTGGCAACAAGTGTACCCCCACCATCGCCACCTTCAGGTCCTAAATCGATAATGTGATCTGCTGTTTTGATGACATCTAAATTATGTTCAATGATGACAACTGTATCACCATTTTCAACTAGTCGATTCAATACTTTTAGCAATCGGCTAATATCATCAACGTGTAGACCCGTCGTCGGCTCATCTAGAATGTAGATAGAACGTCCAGTTGAACGTTTGTGCAATTCTGATGCTAATTTAACACGTTGTGCTTCCCCACCTGATAAAGTTGTAGCTTGTTGGCCGAGCGTGATATAACCTAAGCCAACGTCCACAAGTGTTTGTAATTTACGGTGTATTTTTGGGATATTTTCAAAGAAATATGCAGCTTCTTCCACCGTCATTTCAAGTACTTCGGCAATATTTTTACCTTTATACGTTACTTCTAATGTTTCACGGTTGTAACGTTTACCATCGCATACTTCACAAGGGACATACACATCAGGTAAAAAGTGCATCTCAATTTTGATAATGCCATCGCCTTTACAAGCTTCACAACGTCCACCTTTAACATTAAAACTGAAGCGTCCTTTTTGATAACCACGAATTTTAGCTTCGTTAGTTTGAGCGAATACATCGCGAATATCATCAAATACGCCAGTATAAGTAGCTGGGTTAGAACGTGGTGTTCTACCAATTGGTGATTGGTCAATATCTATAATTTTATCTAACTGGTCAATGCCTTCAATACTATCATATGCACCTGGCTTAACTTTAGATTTATTTATTTTTTGAGCTAAAGATTTATATAATACTTCGTTAACTAATGAACTTTTACCGGAACCTGATACACCAGTCACAACGGTCATTACAGATAATGGAATATCAACATCCACACCTTTTAAATTGTTACTTCTTGCACCTTTAATACTGATTTTGCGATCTGTCACTTCTCGACGATGTTCAGGGACATCAATACGTTTCTTACCGCTTAAATATTGACCTGTTAAAGATTTTTTGTCTTTCATCACTTTGCTTGGTGTACCACTAGAAACAATTTCTCCACCGTGATTCCCCGCACCAGGACCGACATCTACAAGGTAGTCAGCAGCACGCATTGTGTCATCATCGTGTTCAACAACTATAAGTGTGTTACCTAAATCACGCATTTCTTTCAGTGTACTTATTAATCGGTCATTATCACGTTGATGTAGACCAATAGACGGCTCATCAAGCACATATAGCACACCTGTTAAGCGTGAACCTATTTGTGTAGCTAATCGAATTCGTTGTGCTTCACCACCAGAAAGTGTACCTGATGCACGATTAAGTGTTAAATACTCTAATCCAACATTATTTAAAAATGATAATCTTGAAATAATTTCTTTTAATATTTGATTTGCAATTGCACTATCTTGTTCGGATAGTTCAATATTTTCGTAGTAATTCAATGCATTTTTAATAGAGTATTCCACTACTTCACCAATGTTATAGCCACCAACGTAAACAGATAGTGCTTCTTTGCTTAGGCGTTTACCATGACATGTTTCACAAGGCAATTCTGTCATATATTTACTCATCATTTCACGTGTATATTCTGATGGTGATTCATGATAGCGACGGTCAATGTTGGCAACAACACCTTCGAACTTCATTCTTCGATGACGTGTACCTCCATTTCGACTGTGGAAAGAAAAATCAATTTCTTTATCTCCTGAACCATGCATTAATATATTTTTCTGTCTGTCAGTTAATTTTTTATAAGGTTTATCCATATTTATTTTATAAACGTCGCATACGCGTTTTAATAATGTTGGATAAAAATCAGAACTTGTTGGTTCCCAAGGTTCAATAGCACCTTCATTCAAAGTTTTGTTGGGGTCTGGTACCACTAAATCAAGATCGACAGTAAGTTTTTGGCCTAGACCGTCACAAGTTGGACATGCCCCAAACGGACTATTAAAACTAAACATTCTAGGTTCTAATTCACCGATAGAGAATCCGCAAATTGGACAAGCGTGATTTTCAGAGAATTTAAGATCTTCGCCATCGATCACATCGACAGTAATATTACCTTCCGCTAATTCTAAACCTGTTTCTATTGAATCTGCTAAACGTGTTTCAATGCCTGATTTTACGACTAATCTATCTACAACTACCTCGATAGTATGATTTTTATTTTTATCTAATTCTGGCACTTCATTAACATCAACAATTTCGCCATCGACTCTCAGACGGACATAGCCCTTTTTACCAATATCTGAGATAAGTTTCTCATGGCTACCCTTTCTATGAGATACAATGGGTGCTAAAATTTGAATTTTAGTACGTTCCTCAAGCTCAAGTATACGGTCAACCATTTGTTGAACGGTTTGCGATTCAATTTCAATATTATGATTTGGACAATATGGCTTGCCTATTCGTGCGTAAAGTAGACGTATATAATCATAAATTTCAGTTACAGTCGCTACAGTAGAGCGAGGGTTTTTACTTGTCGTTTTTTGATCAATTGAAATTGCTGGAGACAATCCTTCGATTGTATCCACATCTGGTTTATCCATTTGACCCAAAAATTGGCGCGCATATGCACTTAATGATTCGACGTATCGTCTTTGACCCTCAGCATAAATCGTGTCAAAGGCTAAAGATGATTTACCTGATCCTGATAATCCTGTCATAACAATAAGTTTATTTTTAGGAAGTTCTATATCTACATCTTTTAAATTATGTGCGCGTGCGCCTTTTACTACAATACTTGGTCCCTTCATTTAACTGTCACCCTTCTGCTTTTAATTCAAATAACATATCTCTTAATTCCGTTGCTCTTTCGAAGTCTAAATCTTTAGCTGCTTTTTTCATTTCTTTTTCTATATTCTCAATCGTTTTTTGTCTTTCTTTTTTAGTCATTTTCTTAGGTAGTTCAGTTTGTTGTTTGTCATTTGTTTCATCATTATCTACGGTAGCACTAATAACATCATGAATCTTCTTGTTAATTGTTTTTGGCGTGATACCATATTTTTCATTATGTGCCATTTGTATATCACGACGTCTTTGTGTTTCATCAAGTGCATATTGCATTGAGTCGGTGATTTTATCAGCATACATGATAACTTCACCTTTCTCATTACGCGCCGCACGACCAATGGTTTGAATTAATGAACGGTTTGAACGTAGGAAACCTTCTTTATCCGCATCTAAAATGACTACTAATGAAACTTCAGGTATATCGATACCTTCCCTTAGTAAGTTGATCCCTACAACAACATCATATGTTCCCATTCTTAAGTCACGAATGATTTCAATACGCTCTAACGTTTTAATTTCTGAGTGCAGGTAATTCACTTTAATTCCCGCTTCTTTCATATAAGTGGTTAAGTCCTCACTCATTTTTTTAGTTAATGTAGTGACTAGGACACGTTCGTCCCTATCAATACGTTCTTGAATTTCACTAAGTAAATCATCAATTTGATTTTTAGTTGGTCTCACATCAATCTTAGGATCTAACAGACCCGTTGGACGGATAATCTGTTCAACCATCTCATCAGTATGTTCAATTTCATATGGCCCTGGTGTCGCTGAGACATATACTAATTGATTTGTTTTTTGTTCAAATTCTTCAAATTTTAATGGTCGGTTATCCATCGCGCTTGGCAAACGGAAACCATGATCAACGAGCACTTGTTTACGTGCACGGTCGCCATTGAACATGCCTCTAATTTGAGGTAATGTCACGTGAGACTCGTCTATCATGACTAACCAATCATCACCAAAGTAATCTAGCAATGTATAAGGCGTTGAACCTAAAGGTCTTAATGTTAGGTGAACAGAATAATTCTCTATACCCGAACAGAAGCCCATTTCTCTCATCATTTCTAAATCATAATTTGTTCGTTGCTCTAAACGTTGTGCTTCTAATAACTTGTTCTCATCTTTTAATTCTTTTAATCGTTCTTCTAATTCTTTCTCGATACGCTCTATTGCGATTTTCATTTTTTCTTCACGTGTTACGAAGTGAGAAGCAGGGAAAATAGCGAAATGTTCGCGTTCACGAATCACTTCCCCTGTTAAATAATTGACTTCTCGAATGCGATCAATCTCATCGCCAAAGAATTCAACGCGAATACACATCTCTTCGCGTGAAGCTGGAAAAATTTCGACAACATCACCACGTACTCTAAATGTACCACGTTGGAAATCAATATCATTTCTAGAATATTGTACATCTACAAGTTTACGAAGAAGTTCACTTCGGTCCATCTCCATACCAACTCGAACACTTACTACTAAATCTTTATATTCTTCTGGGTTACCTAAACCATAAATACAACTTACACTGGCAATGATAATGACATCATCACGTTCAAATAATGCACTCGTTGCAGAATGTCGTAGTTGGTCAATTTCATCATTAATTGAGGCATCTTTCTCAATAAATGTATCGGTTGAAGGTACATAAGCTTCTGGTTGATAATAATCATAATAACTAACAAAATACTCCACCCTATTCTCCGGGAAGAACTCTTTAAACTCACTATAAAGTTGTCCTGCTAGCGTTTTGTTATGTGCAATGATGAGCGTTGGTTTACCCACTTCTTTAATTACATTACTCATCGTGAATGTTTTACCTGTACCAGTCGCACCTAACAGCGTTTGATGACGCTTACCTTCTTTAACACCTTCCACTATTTTCTCGATTGCTTGTGGCTGGTCCCCTTGCGGATCAAACTCAGAATTCAATTTAAACGGGTAATGTTCCACCATTTTGACAAGCGCCTCCTTGAATTAAACATTCATTTCTATTACTTTTTTAAAGGTTTTATTTACTTATATTTATGTACTAAACCGAAGTTTTGATCTTTATAAATTGCATAGTACATTACAATCATAATGTAATGAGATTAACAGTGACACGCACACGTCGTACTTATAGATTGATATACTTATTAATTACCTATTATTGAAATAATATGCTCACTTAAGGTTATTTTATCAAATATACAAAGAAAAATACAAACGTTTGTTCGCTTACGTTTGTATTTTAAAAAATGTATCGCTATTTTGTATTCCACTTATGAATGTGATTGATTCATATCTCATCTATTGATGCCACGCACTTACATATATTTATTATCTTTACGCTTCAATGTACATATTGTGTATTTACACTATAAATCAACTGACTTTTACATTCAAAAGTTCTGTTTCATAATGTTTATTCTTGATGCTTATGAAATTCAAGATTATCTATGATGACATATCCAGCTAATAAAGAAACGACATCGATAAAAATAATCCACTCATTATGAAAGAAACCTTTATAAATAGAAGCTGCTATCAAAATAAGTGTAACAATCACACCAACCCACTTGCTTCGTGTTATGACACTAAACAACACAACAAGTACACATGGAAAAAATGCAGCTAGCGCGTACCAAATCATTCAACTCACCCATTTCTTCGATTTAAAATCGCCATTGTAGTTTCTCGCAATTCTGCACGAGGAATGAAATTCTCTGTCAACATTTCTGGTATTACATTTTCAATAAAGTCTTGAACAGAACTTAAATGATCAAATTGCATAATTGTTTCTAAACTATTTTCATAAATTTCAAAGAATAAGTCTTCAGGATTACGTTTTTGAATTTCGCCGAACGTTTCATATAGTAAATCAATCTTGTCGGCCACAGATAAAATTTGACCTTCTAGTGAATCATCTTTACCCTCTTGAAGTCGTTTTCGATAAATATCTTTGTAAGGTTCAGGTATTTCTTCATTAATAAACGTGTCCACCATATCTTGTTCAACTTGTGAAAATAACATCTTCAATTCTGTTTTAGCATACTTAACTGGTGTTTTGATATCTCCAGTAAACACTTCCGCAAAATCATGATTCAATGCTTTTTCATATAAACTTTTCCAATCAATGGTATTCCCATGATATTCTTCTACAGTTGCTAAATATTGGGCAATCTTAGTGACTTTGAAAGAATGCGCAGCAACGTTATGTTCAAAGTATTTAAATTTACCTGGTAAACGAATTAATTTTTCTAAATCTGAAAGTCTTTTAAAGTATTGATGAACACCCATATTACCTTACCTCCATGTTTTATTAAATAAAGATTATACTTACATTTATTATATCAATCAACATTTCTATGAGAAGTGTCAATTCTTTATACATTGTAGAAGGTTAAAATAGTATAAAAAATAAGACGCCTCAGTATTGTTCACGCTTAAATGAACGATCGAGGTGTCTTATGTATACAATTTATCGAATGGTTATATTGTGGTACTTTAAATTGAATTTGAGGCTTTCATCATTTTATCGAATACTTTGGTTGGCAATATAGCATGTAAAAGCACAAGGGGTTTAGCTGCAAACCCTATTAGATAACGTGGTTTCGGTTTATTACTATCTATGGCTTTTGAAATCGCTTTTGTAACGACCATTGGATTTGAAAGCAAATTAGAATGATATTGCTTATTCATACTTTCAGCCACTTTCATCGCAGTAGCTTCATAAGCACCGCCTTTTGCAGAATCAGCTAATTTATCAGCGGCGATGATACCCCAATCTGTTTTAATCCCACCTGGTTCAATAATAGATACTTCTATCCCGAATGCTTCTACTTCCATTCGTAAAGCATCACTAAAAGCTTCTAATGCATATTTCGTAGCATGATACCAAGCGCCAAAATATGTTGTAAGTCGTCCACCCATCGATGAAATATTAATGATATGTCCTGACTGTTGTGCTCTCATATGTGGTAAAACAAGCTGTGTAATTCGTGCTTAACCAAATAGATTTACTTCAAATTGCTGTTTCGCTTCTTCAATTGTGACGTCTTCGATTGCACCATATGAACCATAACCGGCATTATTTACGAGGACATCAATTCTTCCTTCGTTTGCGATGATTGTATCGATAGCCGTTTTCATCGATGCTTCATTTGTTAAATCTAATTTTAAAGGATGTACTTGTTTTAAATTTTCAAGGCTTTCTATTCTACGACCAGCGCCATAAACGATATTGCCCTGTGCTACTAAATATTCAGCTGTTTTATAACCAATACCACTCGTTGCTCCTGTAATTAAATGACTTTTCTCACCATTAATTCCACCTTATTATTTTATTTTGAAATCACGATTATGCGCAAAAAACGCAAATCAATTATTAAAATAGTCGCTTACACTAAGCGTACTTCAATACATAACAATTATTTTATTTTCTTTTGTTTTCCAATATATACTAGTTACATAGAAATGTATTGTGATAAGTATTTTAATTAAAGATTAAATTGGTTTCCTATACCTCGTTAATACATTTAATCGTTCTATTATTTTCTAGGAAATGACATTACTTATAAAATAAAGAGTTCAATGACTATGCTAATTCACATAGCCATTGAACTCTGACGACTGAATATATTAAAAATAGTGTCTAAACATATTTATTAGTGAATAAAGTTATAACTTGAAGTATTGGTAATTGTTCTATTAGTGACATGGTTATAGTGTCCATTCCAGTTCATTTCTGAAACATATACCGAACCATCTTGATTCACATGTTCCACAACACCTACATGACCATAATAACCTGCAGTTGTTTGGAAAATTGCACCTACTTCAGGACGATTATCTACTGTTAATCCAGCATTTTTCGCTGAGTATGCCCAGTTATTTGCGTTACCCCAATAACTTCCAATTGCGCGCCCTAATTGTTGGCGACGATCAAATGCATAGTATGTACAATTTCCGTAACTATAACGGTTACCTTGATTGGCAGTTGTAATATGTTGATATGATACTGGTGAATTTACTGATGATTGGTATGTGTCATTCGTTGTAGCCACAGGTGCACTTGTAGGTACAACATTGTAATTAGACACATTTGTTGTGCTAGCACTTACTGATTGAGCTACTACATCCGCTTGATTATAGCCTGTTGTTTCTGTATATGCTTGTGCATAATTAATCTCTTTATTTTCTAATTTTGCTGCACCTTTGTCACTTACCGCTATTAAATCACCTGGATAAATTAATGCCGTTACACCTGGATTAAGGCTATAGAGTTGTTCTAACGATAAATGATGTGATAAAGCAATTTGATATAACGTATCGCCAGCTTTAACTTTAACGATATCTTTATCTGTTAACCCTAAGTTTGTTTCTTGTGCCACTTGGCCATCATAAGCATTTGCTTGGTGTGATGTTGTATGTGTTGAAGTTGTATGTGTCGTTTCTTGCGCATTAGCTAAACCACTTAAGCCTGCTAAAGCCGCAATTGAAGTAAATGTTACTGTAAGCGTCTTATTTATCATACTGTCATTCCTTTGTCGTTTTATATTATTCTTAATTTATACTCTAGCACACCGCATTTCATGTGTGTTCAATGTTATCGGCTTGTAATATAAAGGTTAAAAAGGACTTCAAGAACATGTAAAAAGACGTACTCTAGTAATAATTAATATTACATTTTACATTTATTTAGCGACTATTTATGTTTTATAAATAATTAGAGCCTGGAACATAAATAATATGATGATGCTATTTTGCAAATTGGCAATAGCTAACTGATTTGAAAATGCGCTTAAAGCAAGCTTTTTTCAAACCTAGTCATCCTTGACGACAGGCCCCCCAGCACTGAGTATTTCATCAAGAAATTCTACAAGTTAAGCAAGCTAAGAGCGGAACAGCAATATGAATTTTGGAAAAATCTTATTTTTGTCCCGCTCCCTAATCTATCATTCAATTTTTATTAATTATCGCTATGATTCATTGCTTGTCTTAAGTATGCTTCAATAAATGGTTGAATTTCTCCATCCATAACAGCATCAACTTTACCAGTTTCTTCATTAGTTCGATGGTCTTTCACCATAGAATACGGATGGAATACATACGAACGAATTTGACTTCCCCATCCAATCTCTTTTTGTTCACCACGTATTTCAGCCATTTCACGTTCTTGTTCTTCCAATTTTAATTGGTATAATTTAGCTTTCAACATTTTCATAGCTGCTTCACGGTTTTTTATTTGTGAACGTTCGTTTTGGTTATTGACTACAATGCCTGTCGGATGATGGGTAATTCGGATGGCAGATTCAGTTTTATTGATATGCTGACCCCCAGCACCAGACGCTCTAAATGTATCTACCGTAATATCATCAGGATTGATTTCAATTTCGATTTCGTCATTATTGAATTCTGGAATGACATCACATGATGCAAAAGATGTATGACGGCGTCCTGATGAATCAAAAGGTGAAATTCTGACTAATCTATGAACACCTTTTTCAGCTTTCAAGTAACCGTATGCATTGTGGCCTTTAATTAATAGCGTTACGCTTTTCACACCAGCTTCATCACCCGGTAAATAATCTACGGTTTCAACTTTGAACCCTTGTTGTTCACCGTAACGCTGATACATACGTAGTAACATACTAGCCCAGTCTTGAGATTCAGTACCCCCAGCACCTGGGTGTAATTCTAAAATAGCATTATTAGCATCATGTGGCCCATCTAATAATAATTGTAGTTCAAATTGATCAACTTTCTCTTTGAAGTCGTGTACATTCTGTTCTAAATCGTCTTTTACATCGTCATCTAACTCTTCTTGCAATAATTCCCAAGTTGCAGTCATATCTTCAACTTCTTCATCTAATTCATGGTAACCATTTACAACTGATTTTAATGCATTATTTTTATCAATAATGTCTTGTGCTTTATTTTGATCATCCCAAAAATCAGGTTCAGTCATCATTTCTTCATATTCTTGTATATTTGTCTCTTTATTTTCTAAGTCAAAGAGACCCCCTAATTTGCGTTAAGTTCTGACGATATTCATCTATATTTCGCTTAATTTCAGATAGTTCCATTTTTATCTCTCCTATTCTTTGTTCTTTGCACTTTTAAATGGATATGTAAAAAGTAGGAGCGTAGATTCAGTTCCACAACTCCCACTTATTATTAAAAATTAAAGCTATTCTTCTTTACCGTGGCAATTTTTATATTTCTTACCACTACCACATGGACATGGGTCGTTACGGCCAACTTTATCACCTTTAACAATTGGCTGTTTCTTAGCTTTTTCTTTGCCATCCTCAGCAGAGACATGTTGTGCTTTTCCAAAGTCAGTTGTTTTTTCTCGTTCTATATCTTCATCAACTTGAATTACTGATTTAAGAATGAATTTAGATGTATCTTCTTCAATATTTTGCATCATCATGTCAAATAGTTCATGACCTTCATTTTGGTAATCACGAAGTGGATTTTGTTGTGCATATGAACGTAAATGGATACCTTGACGTAATTGATCCATTGTATCAATATGATCCGTCCAATGCGTATCGATTGAACGTAATAATATCATACGCTCAAATTCTGCCATCTGACCACCGATTTTTGCTTTTTGACTTTCATAAACATTTTCGATCTTAGCCCAAACCACTTCGAAGATATCTTCAGGATCTTTGCCATTAATTTCTTCTTCTTTAAGATCGCCCTCTTGTAAAAAGACATCATTAACATAGTTAATAAATGGTGCATAGTCCGGATTGTCATCTTCTTCACTAATGTGATAGTTCACACCACGCTGTAATGTTGAACGTAACATAGCATTTACTAATTGTGAGCTATCTTCAGAATCGATAATATTGTTTCTTTCGTTATAAATAATTTCACGTTGTTTACGTAACACTTCGTCATATTCAAGTATACGTTTACGTGCGTCAAAGTTATTACCTTCAACACGTTTTTGAGCTGATTCAACAGCACGTGATACCATTTTAGATTCAATAGGTGTTGAGTCATCCATACCTAATCGGTTCATCATTTTTTGAAGTCTTTCAGAACCAAAACGAACCATCAATTCATCTTGAAGTGATAGATAGAAACGACTATCCCCTCTATCACCTTGACGGCCAGAACGACCACGTAATTGGTCATCAATACGTCTAGATTCATGACGTTCAGTACCAATAACAGCTAAACCGCCAATTTCTTCTACACCTTCACCTAATTTAATATCGGTACCACGACCAGCCATGTTTGTCGCTATTGTTACAGCACCTTTTTGTCCTGCATTGGCAACAATTTCAGCTTCACGTTCATGGTTTTTGGCGTTTAATACATCATGTCTAATGCCACGTTTTTTTAATAAATTAGAGATATATTCACTTGTTTCAACTGCAACAGTACCTAAAAGAACGGGTTGACCTTGTTTATGCTTTTCAACAACATCTTCAACAACTGCATCAAATTTACCTTTTTGGCTAATGTAAATTAAATCTGATTTATCGTCACGTTGAACAGGTTTATTCGTAGGGATTTGAGTAACCGTCATATTGTAAATATTACGGAATTCTTCTTCCTCTGTTTTCGCAGTACCAGTCATACCTGCTAACTTATTGTACATACGGAAATAGTTTTGGAAAGTAATGGATGCCATTGTTTTAGATTCATTTTGAATTTTAACGCCTTCTTTGGCCTCAATAGCTTGGTGAAGACCTTCTGAGAATCGACGACCAGGCATCGTACGTCCTGTAAATTGGTCAACAATAAGTACTTCTCCATCGACAACCATGTAATCTACGTCACGTTGTAGTGTTACGTGTGCTTTTAAAGCTGTATTAATGTGACTAATAACTTCCACATTTTGCACGTCATATAAATTTTCTATTTTGAACATGCGCTCTGCTTTGTCTGCACCTTGTTCAGTTAAATGAACTGCTTTTGTTTTTTCATCGTATTTATAATCATCTTCTGCTTTAAGCATTTTAGCGAACACATTAGCTTGCGTGTAAAGTGATGTTGATTTTTCCGCTTCACCAGAAATAATTAAAGGTGTTCTCGCTTCATCGATTAAGATCGAGTCAACCTCATCAATAATCGCAAAATGTAAAGGTCTCATTACACGCTCTTCAGCATAATTCACCATATTATCTCTTAGATAGTCAAATCCTAGCTCGTTATTCGTACTATACGTAATATCTTGTGCGTAGGCCTCACGCTTCTCAACCGTTGACTTACTGTTTAAGTTCAATCCAACTGTTAAACCTAAAAATTCATATAGCTCTGCCATTTCCTCACTTTGAACACTAGATAAGTATTCATTAACTGTGATAACGTGTACTCCTCGACCTGCAAGTGCGTTTAAATAGGTTGGCATCGTAGCCGTTAATGTTTTACCTTCACCTGTTCTCATTTCGGCAATATCGCCTTTATGAATTGCGATACCACCCATTACTTGTACTTTATACGGCGTCATATTGAAGACACGTTTTGCCCCTTCTCTTACTAAGGCATAGGCTTGTGGTAAAATTTTATCTAAATAGTCATTTTGTTTTTTTACATCTTCAATTTCTTGTAGTTCTTGTTGAAATTGTTTTGTTTTATTTTTAATTTCTTCATCAGTTAAGATAGCCATATCTTCCTCTAGCGAAAGTACTTCATCGGCTATTTTACTTAGACGTTTAGTTTCTTTTTTATTGCCGTCAACAATTTTTGATAAAAATCCCATTACGTCCGCTCCTTTAGCTTAAAAACTGTTTGGCTTACAACAATTTATCATATCATTTATACTTTTAAATTTATACTTAAATACTCATATAAGCACAATGCTTAATTGCGTACAACTTAAATAGCTTACTTTCTTTTCCCTCTATTTTGAATCGCTAAGCCTAATTTTTCAAATATCCAATTACTTCATTACATTAGCACAGCATGATAATAGCGTCCACGAATTACTATAATATAAGTTACAAAAAGAGTGGAACAGAATCCTTATCGAATTCACTGTCCCACCCTTATCACAATGACTAAAGCTAAATAGCACATTTTATGGTCACATGCTTAACCAACCAATGACTACAAACTTACATTGTAAATTTTATAATGTTATTGAATTTATAGTAACTTAAAGTTAATCAACTGAGTAAAAATTAATTATTCAGTTGTTTCAATTAATCCATATTTACCATCTTTACGTTTATAAACAATGCTTGTACCATCTGTATCACGATCAGTGAAGATGTAGAAATCATGACCTAATAATTCCATTTGTAATACAGCTTCTTCAGAATCCATTGGTTTTAAGCTAAATTGTTTAGAACGGATGATTTCAATATCGCTATCATTTGTAGCTTCTGCATTAGCCTCACCATTCGTTTCTGGTGGTGCCTCTTGAACTTCTGCTACAAACGCTTCTGGTTCTCCATGCGTTTTATGTTTACGATTAACACGTGTTTTATATTTACGAACTTGACGCTCTAATTTGCTTGTCACTAAATCAATGCCTGCATATAAATCATCGTGTCTTTCTTCAGCTCTTAATGTAACATTCTTCAATGGAATTGTTACTTCAATTTTAGTTGTTGAATTTTGATACGTTTTCACTTTAACATGTGCGACTGCATTTGGCACATCATTAAAATAACGTTCAAGTTTACCAATTTTGTCCTCAATATAGTTGCGGATGGCATCTGTAATAGTGAGGTTATCTCCATGAATTTCAAATCTAATCATAGCTATCTCTCCTTTAACCTCTTATGTTGGTAATTCTTACTATTATAATACCACGTTTAGCCTATCTTGAAAACGTAAACACTTTGAATTTTCTGACATTTTTGTCATATAATTTACACCCTGCGTGATGAATTGTTAATCCTGTTGTATAAATATCATCAACGAGTAAAATTTCTTTATCCGTTAAATCTATATCCTCTTTTATAAAGAAAGGATTCATCGCTTTTGCTCGTTCTACCTTACCTAGTTTTGATTGTTTAGGACGCAAGTCAGTCCCTAATATATCTACATAGTTGACGCCCATCTTTTCTAACACTGTTGCAACTGGATTAAAAGTCCTCAGTGTATCACGTGCTAATGGTGATGGTATAGGAACAATTAGATCATACGTTGTCTGTGGTAATTGAAGTTGTGACGCTAAAACCTCAGCTAAATAATAATCTCTCATAAGCTTGTATTGGTGTATGATGTCTTTCATTATGCCAGTATATTGATAATCGCAATAAAGTTGATCCATTAATGTAAAATTCTTAGCTAAAAATTGACAATCCAAACATTTGCCTTCTTTATTGTTATTGTCATTTAAACACTTAGGACAACGTTGCTCATCTTTAATTAATCGTACGCTCTCCCACATTTGTAGACATGGCTGACATAAGCGTTGAGGTACACGATAGAAATTGAATACACTTAGTGGTTCATCTAGATGTACACCACACTGTATACACTTAGGCATTCACCCACCCACGTTGGATACCTAGTCGATTCATTTTTTTAATTTCTCTTTTTGCTTGTATCATAGCGATGCTCACACCTTCATGCATAAATACCACGTTTCCAGTGGGCGCTTCCTGTTTACGTCCCACACGTCCAGCAATTTGTATGAGGGCAGCCTGTTCAAAAGTATGTGCATTGATAACAATGACATCTAATGTCGCCATAGTGAATCCTCTTTCTAAAATAGTTGTTGTAAAAACAATGGCATGTTCACCATTTCGAAGTGCCTGAACTTTATGAAATCGTAACGCATCTTTACTTGAAACACATATTAAATCCGGAAAATAATAGCGATAGCGTTTATACGTTTCTGTCATTAATTCAATATTATTAAAGAATACTAATGTATAGCGGTTTGCATTGATTTGATTGATTAACATTTTCTTTAATTTAAACTGTATATGTTTAACGTTCAATTTGAAATATGAGAACTTAGGCACGGGTAGTGGGTGTTTATGAAAGCGTGCTGGTAAAGTGATGATTTGCGCAGTTGATAAACGCTTGATTAGGGATTTGGGAGGAGTTGCCGTCATAAAAATGTGGCTATGCTTTTGTTTGGATGACAGTTGGATTGCATTCATTAAGCGCGGATCCATAGATAAGGGAAATGCGTCAACTTCATCAATAAAGATAACATCGAAATGGGATTTGAATCTAAATAATTGATGAACTGTTGCAATAATGAAATGACCATTATAGTGCTGTTGACTACTTTGATGTAAGACATCAATTTTTTCTGAAATAAATGCTGCTTTAATGCGTAAACTAATTTCCACTACAACATCTACTCTTGGAGATACTATAGCAATGTTATAACCACGTTGACGCGCCACACGAATGCCTTCAAACATCATTTCAGTCTTCCCAGCGCCAGTAACAGCATACAATAATAAAGGTTGGTGCTGATTAATTGCTTGTACAATCGCATTTGACGCATATTGTTGTTGTTCTGATAGTTGAAAGGGCAACTCATAATATCCATCAGAAATCGTATGTTCACTTTGCGTAATTCTAAATTCTGTAATATTGTCCATACGGCCCAACTGTATGCAATACCTACAGTATATAATACGCTTGTCTGAAAAAGATGTTTCATATTCGCACATATCATGGATATTGGTATTACCACATTGAAGACAGCAATACCCATTATTTGTAGCGATTATACCAGGCGTGACTTTGATGACTGTTTCATCAGTCAACGTAACGTCAGGGCCCACTAATTTTCCATATGATTTGATTGACTATCACTCCTTATTTCATATAAAAAAGCCTAAAAGCATTTAGAATTCGGATATAAGATATAACGCGTTTAATTAAAATAGAACCCCCCACATGCTTTGTTTGCTGATTTCCATTTCTGAAATACCTTGCAACAAAGGAATTCTATCTTAAGCTTCTGGCGGTATGCCGTAGTTTTGCTACCACCAATGCACATCAATGCTCATTGTCTTAATCCTTATTTACTCAACACTTTTAGACTTGAATTGTTATTAATTAATTTCGATTTTTCTTGGGAAGTATCCTAAACCTAATCCACCTGACCCTAGATGAGATGCAATAACTGGTCCAAATTCTGAATATTGCACATTGATGTTTGGATACGTCTCTTTTAAATGGTTATAAAAGTCTTTGCCTTCATCAATTTTGTCACCATTGATTACAAAGACAGTCACGTCGTCGATGTCTTTAATAATTTCAAAGATATTATCTTCTAATGTATTAAATGCACGTTTTTTTGTACGTACTTTTTCAAATGGATGAATTTTGCCATCCTTTTCAAAACATAGTACAGGTTTCATTTTCAATAATGTTCCAACCCACGCTTGCGCACCAGTGATACGTCCACTTTTTTGTAGATTCTTAAGATCATCAACAAAAAAGTAAGCACCTGTTTGCTCACGGATTTCTTCTAATTCTTCGATAATTACTTCTGGCGTAAATCCTTTGTCAATAAGTTCTTTCGCGTATATTGTATAACTTCCTTCAATCATCGCTGCTAATTTAGTATCAAACGTATGAACATTGACACCTTCTACCATTTCTCCAGCTTGCGTTGCCGATTGATAACTACCACTTATACCACTTGATAAAGTAATCACAATAATATCTGTGTAACCTTTATCTCTTAATTTCTCATAGTTCTCAATCCATTCTCCAATAGCCGGTTGGCTTGTTGTAGGGAACGTCTTAGATGAGGCCATTTTATTATAAAAATGTTCAATCGGTACATTATCATTCTCAGTAAACGTTTCTCCATCATCAAATGCGACACTTAATGGTGCGATAGGTATCTCGTACTTGTCCATAAAGTCTTGTGGTAGATACCCTGTTGAATCTGCCATTACTGCGATTTTCATAGTAGTCCTCCTCAATTATACTCAAAGTTATTATAAATTATTTTTATTGAAAAAGAAATTCATAATCAGATATTTATTCATTTAAAAATTAGCGTGTATAATGAAAGTTAAACATCTTTTCTATTTATTGGAGGTGAACAACTTTGAACGATCCTATTATTACGATCAAACAGGAACATATCATTGAAAATGTCATTAATAAATCTAGATTCATTGCACATATAAAACCTGTCTCATCGGAGGATGAAGCGAAAGCTTTTATAAACGAAGTTAAACAACAACATAAAGAGGCTACGCATAACTGTTCAGCTTATACAGTTGGTGATCAAATGAACATTCAGAAAGCAAATGATGATGGAGAACCAAGCGGGACTGCTGGTGTACCAATGCTAGAAATATTAAAAAAATTAGACGTCCATAATGTTTGTGTTGTCGTTACACGATACTTCGGAGGCATTAAACTTGGTGGCGGTGGCCTTATTCGTGCATATAGTGGTGCCGTAAGGGATGTAATTTATGACATTGGACGCGTAGAATTGCGCGATGCCATCCCCACTACCGTGACCATTAATTATGATTTAACTGGAAAGTTTGAATATGAATTAGCCTCTACAACGTATTTTTTAAGAGATACTACGTATACCGATAAAGTCAGTTATCAAATTGATGTCGTACAAACGGAATATGATGATTTTATTGCATTTTTGAATAAGCACACAGCTGGTAATTTTGAATTGCATGAAGCAGACGTTAAAAAGTTACCCTTTGATATACCTACAAATTAATAAAAACCTTGTTTGTGTAACACTACCTAATCATTTAAGTAGCCTCACAAACAAGGTTTTATTTTTTATGATGTTCATCAATGTCATTATTGGCATGATGTGATTCATTCTTCTTTGTAATTAAATTGAGTATCGGGCGATAACTATCATCGATCAATCCCGTAAATTCAACAATCAATTCAATTGTAATCACGATTAATATGAACATTAGGAGTACACCTAAAGGTTGTGACAAGTATAAAATAATACTTGATAAACTAAATAATATCGCTATTGAATAGATTAACAATACCGTTTGTCTATGGCTGTATCCCAATGCTAGAAGTTTATGGTGCAAATGAGACTTATCCGCTTGCATGATGTGTTGGCCATTACGCATTCTTCGAATCATTGCAAACAATGTATCGATAAATGGTACCGCTAAAATTACAATTGGGAAAAATAGCGAAATAAATGTAATGTTTTTAAAGCCAAGCAACGATAGAAAACCAATGATGAACCCAATCAATAGCGCACCACTATCTCCTAAAAAGATTTTAGCAGGGTGAAAGTTAAAGCATAAAAATCCTAATAATGAACCTATTAACACACTACAAATCATGATAATGAATACATTCGCTTGTAAAATTGCAATAAACGCAATCGTAATAAGACCAATTGCGGATACGCCTGAAGCTAATCCGTCTAATCCATCAATTAAATTAATGGCATTCGTAATCGCCACAATCCAAATAATTGTAATAGGTATACTCAATATTCCAAAATGAATCGTTGGCCCCATCGGAAAGGATATAAAATCAATCGTAATACCATAAAACGCAACAATTGAAGCGGCGACAATTTGTCCAATTAACTTTAAAATAGGCTTTAAATCATAAATATCATCAATTAATCCTACTAAATACATTACAATAGCACCTAAAACTAAGGGCTTAACTTCTCTTTCAATAGGATGTCCAAGCCAAATTCCTATTAAGAAAGAAAGTAGTATAACAGTACCACCCAATACTGAGACTGGCTTTGTATGTACTTTTCTGAAGTTTGGCCTATCTACTAAATCGAATTTAATAGAGACCTTTATAATAATAGGTGTTAATATTAAACTGATTACCAATGTCACAGCAATAAGTAGTAAAGTATACATCAGTTCACCTTCAATAAATCTCTTTTTAATTTGTCATATTTGCTAGTTATCTATTCATTCTATTTAAACAACTTTTAATTCATTTTTGTATTGGACTATAGTTGTAAATTACTGACACTTCATCACAACGTTCAGTAAACTCCAACTATTTTACCCTATTTCTCTATGTTTATCCTTAATTTTTAATTGAATGTAAATTTTTTGTAAAGATATTATAACTTATATCATATCATTTCATTATTCATTTGAATACGAAAGTATATATATTCTATCTAATTTGTTTGTTATATCTGATACAACTTAATGACAAATGGTAAGTTTTCACTTACAATAACTAATGGTTAAATTAAAGGAGTCGATTCCAATATGATTGAATCTATCATTTACAATGTTGCAGTTATGGTAGCGGGAATATATTTATTCCATCGGCTACAATATTCCGAAAATAAAATCATGGTCTTTTCTAAAGGCTATGTCACGGTGTTGATGACTATTGTTGCCCTACTACTTGCAGCATATCCAATTCCATTCCATCAAGAATATTTAGTTCATTTAACGTTTGTCCCATTATTATTTCTAGGTCGTTTTACGAATATGGGTTATACCTTAGTTTCAGCAGTTATTGTTGCTCTAGTTGAAGTATATGCATTTGGAAACTCACTTCTTTATGGCGTAGTACTTATCGTAATAGGTATCATCGTCAGTATGGTCGGTCCATTCTTGAAACAAAATGATATTGTGGCTTTAGTTGTTTTAAATTTGATTAGTGTCATTATTTTACTTATTTTATCCATCTTCAGCCCGCTATATGACCTTACTGAAATCGCATTTTTAGTTCCTATTTCATTCGTTTTAACCATTGCTTCAGCAATTACATTTGTTGATATGTGGCACTTCTTTTCATTAGTTACACGCTACGAAAATGAAGATAAGTTTGACTATCTTACTGGTTTAGGAAATGTGAAAGAATTTGATAGACATTTAAATCATGTATCACAAATCGCCGAAGAGAAAAAAGAAAGTCTTGCCTTATTATTAATTGATATCGATGGTTTTAAAGATGTTAATGATACGTACTCACATCAATCTGGAGATGCTGTGCTGAAACAAATGTCACAGCTATTAAAGAATTATGTTCCTAAACAATTCCAGATTTTCCGTAATGGTGGTGAAGAATTTTCAGTTGTCATCCGTGATTATTCATTGGATCAAAGCGTTAAATTAGCTGAAAATATACGAACTGGTGTTGAAAAGTCTTCATTCCACTTACCTAACAAGGAAGTTATTAAATTATCTGTCTCTATTGGTGTAGGCTACTTAACGCAAGATGATCATAAATCGCAACGCAAAGTCTTTAAAGATGCCGATGATATGGTCCATGTTGCTAAAAATGAAGGTCGTAATCAAGTAATGTTTAATCCAATCATTAAATTATAAAACTAAAAGCAGTCAACATATTAGATAATCAAAGTAGGATTCATATAGGTTATCTCATTATGTTGACTTTTTTATGATGTCTATCTTAACGTTGCGTTATTTTTCATGTTAATAGGAATTAGATGTGGTAGGAATACGTAGCGTACTATTGCAAGTTGCGTGTGCAAGTTGTACACTTCAAATTGTCTATGAAATTAAATTTAATTATCCAAAGTACTGGAGGTGCCGTTTATGTCAGATTCAATCACTATTATCGATGAAAATAAGGTGATTGATGTAGTTTTAATAGCTGGGAGAATCCTTCTTGAAGCTGGTGCAGAAACGTATCGTGTAGAAGATACAATGAACCGTATTGCACATAGTTACGGTTTAAATGATACATATAGTTTTGTAACGTCAACAGCCATTATCTTTTCACTTAATGACCGCACAAATACAAGACTAATTAGAATTCGCGAACGTACAACGGATTTAGAGAAAATTGCACTAACAAACAGTTTATCTAGAAAAATTTCTAGAAATGAATTAACCATTGATGAAGCAAAATCTGAATTGATTCATTTACGTCGTGCATCGTTACAATACTCATTTCTATTAAACTTTTTTGCAGCTGCAATTGCCTGTGGATTCTTCTTATTTATGTTTGGTGGTGTAGCTTCAGATTGCTGGATTGCTGTTATAGCTGGTGGGGCCGCTTTTTTAACGTTTAGTTTAGTACAACGATTTATTCAAATTAAATTCTTTTCAGAATTCGTTGCCTCAGCAGTCGTTATCACAATTGCAGCCACCTTTACTAAGCTTGGTATTGCAACGAATCAGAATATCATTACCATTTCTAGTGTAATGCCACTTGTACCCGGAATATTAATCTGTAATGCGATTCGAGATTTAATGGCTGGTGAATTGTTAGCCGGAATGTCTAGAGGCGTTGAAGCTGCATTAACTTCATTTGCCATCGGTGCTGGTGTAGCCATCGTTTTATTAATTATTTAAGAAAGGCTGTGTATAAATGTTATTTTATTTATTCCATTTCACAATTAGTTTCATTTCTACAGTGCTCTTCTCAATTATCTTCAATGCACCGAAGCGACTACTCGCAGCTTGTGGATTTGTAGGCGCTGTTGCATGGACCATATATCAATTCACTGTAGATATGGATTTAGGAAAAGTTGGCGCCGCATTTCTTGGAAGTTTAATCCTCGGATTATTAAGTCATGTTATGAGTCGTCGTTACAAACGCCCTGTGATTATTTTTATAGTGCCAGGTATCATTCCGCTTGTACCTGGGGGTACCGCATATGAAGCAACACGTTATTTAGTGTCAAATGATTATACACAGGCAGTAAACACTTTTTTAGAGGTAACACTTATTTCTGGTTCTATCGCGTTCGGAATTTTAGTAGCTGAAATCCTCTACTATATTTACACACGCATCAAGCAGTATTATGATAAAATTAAAGGTAAAACATATAGAAAATCATACAATATGAATAATAGAATCTAAGGGGATGTCTTGCTATGAAAGCACAGATTATAGACAGATTATCACGTTACGTCAAAATCGATACACAATCTAACCCAGAATCGTCAACCACACCTTCAACTGACAAACAATGGGATTTATTACATTTATTACAACAAGAACTTGAAGCCTTTGGTCTAGAAACAGACCTTGATGACAATGGCTATCTATTTGCGACGCTAGAAAGTAACATTTCTTCCGACGTTCCTACTGTTGGATTCCTAGCACATGTTGATACGTCACCTGACTTTAATGCTAGCAATGTGAATCCTCAGATTGTAGAAGCCTACGACGGTAGTGCAATCAAACTTGGCGATACGGGTCGTGTATTGAGCCAAGAAACTTTTCCAGAATTAAAAAAGCTTAAGGGCCATACACTCATGATTACTGACGGCACATCATTGTTAGGCGCAGATGATAAAGCTGGCGTTGTGGAAATTATGGAAGCCATTAACTATTTAATCGAGCATCCTGAAATTCAACATGGCCGTATTCGCATAGCATTCACACCTGATGAAGAAATTGGGCGTGGTCCACATCACTTTGATGTTGAACGCTTTGATGCAGACTTCGCTTATACAATGGATGGCAGTGAATTCGGTGAGTTACAATTTGAAAGTTTTAACGCTGCAGAGGCAAAAATTACGACACATGGCGTCAATGTACATCCAGGGTCAGCTAAAAACATCATGGTAAATGCAATATCATTAGGCCACCAATTTCATAGTCTTTTACCTGCAAGTGAGGTTCCAGAACGTACAGAAGGTTATGAAGGTTTCTATCATTTAATGAAATTTGAAGGTAATGTTGAAAAAGCGACATTGCAATATATTATTCGTGATCATGATAGAGATGCCTTTGAATTGCGTAAAAAGAAATTATTAGAAATTCGCGACGATATTAATATTCATTACGAAGATTTCCCAGTCGAGGTGACAATCGAGGATCAATATTATAATATGGCTGAAAAGATTAAACCACACCCATATATTATTGATATACCTAAAAAAGTGTTCAAAGATTTAAATATTGAACCTAATACAGCACCTATTCGCGGTGGTACTGACGGATCACAATTATCCTATAAAGGGTTACCAACACCTAACATATTTACAGGTTGCGGTAATTTCCATGGACCTTTTGAATATGCATCAATCGATGTAATGGAAAAAGCAGTACAAGTCATTATTGGTATTGCACAAGAAGTCACACATCATCATAAATAGATATCATCAATTAGGGAACCATGATGACCATATGGGTCATTGTGGTTCCCTTTTATTAGCATTTATTCATTTATCCATGGTTCAATGTCGTTTTTAATAATCTAAGTGCCTGAACAGTGAAATGTCTGATTTGTATGCCCATTTTAAAGTCTGTGTAGCTTTCTGGCATCTCAATAAATGTATTGAACATTGCTGTAACTTGATATTGGTCAAAGACATTAAATTTGTCGTCCGTCGCGCAAATAGCAATTGCTGGTTTATGATGTTTATGTGCTAATTCCGCAATTGTTAAAGTCGTTGTTTCAAGTAAGTGGTCTTCCTCTTTTACACCTTCACCAAAGATAATTAAATCAGCTTGAGATACGAGATCATCTAAATGCGTGATTTGATTGACTAATTCATGACTTGTTAATATCTCAGCATCATACAATCCACTTAATAATGCTGCAATACCACCGCCAGCGCCCCCTCTTTCGATTGGACCCATGGCAATTTTCATTTCATTTTTAACCAACTCACTAAAGTACCAAATTAAATTATCGATTTCAGCGGCCTTATCTCGTGTCATTCCATAACCTTCGTACGTCTTCATAATTTCACTATGTTTACCATATAATTTACTAGAAAAGTCAGACATCACTTGAATATGTGCATCTTTAAAAGTTTGAGGTATCTCAGAAAAGTCAATACGTCGAATAAATTTGATGACTTGAGCCCCTTCGCGCGCATCCAAAAGTTCTCCTTCATCATTATAGAATTTCGCACCTAAGGCTTGCATCATACCGATACCACCGTCGAAACTATCGATACCGCCTAGTGAAATAACAATGTTCGCAGCGCCGTTATTCAATGCATCTAGAATAACCTCTCCTAAGCCATAACTTGAGCGTTGTTCGATTGGCTTTTGACCTTTAACAAACAAATTGCCTTCAATTATAGTTAATCCTTGTTCAGTTTGACCATAGATTGTTTCAACTTCATTCATATCTGCATCATGGACATTCACTCTATATTTTGTGCCTGATTGCCACAAGAATACCGAATCCATAAGTTCATGGCGACCATTAAATAATGGCACTTGTACAATATCAGCATCTTCAATTTGACTGGCTACCGCTTCTTCAACAAAGCGATTTGCTTGATAACTCGAAATGATACCGTTAAATTCATCCATTGCTACTAATACTTTCATCTGTTAATCACCTCATGCCATTTTCTTTATTTATATATTGATTTAGATGTTATATATTCGACTTCACTTTCACATTATACATGGGTTGTCTCTACTTTTCATAATAATAGCAGTTATAATAACATAAATAAAAAACAGGGGTGACGCAGAATTCACTTTGAATTCATGTCCCCCTGTAAGGATGATGCGCACTAAGAGACGCCTGATATGGCCATCTTCTCAGTGTCGCCGGCTACTGTCCTTTTAAAATGTAGCCTTAAACAATGGTTGTTATTTGAATTTAATCTTTACTTTCTTAAGTCGTGATCTATTATTCTTCAGCTTGCGCTAATGAAGATACGTTAATATCACTGTGACTCGCGTTCCACTTTGCTTCTCCATCAATAAAATAGAATGCTTGTGGAGATTCATGTTTCACATGGGTCTTTTCAGCGATATAGTCAGAAAGTTTTCTTTCTTCTTGAACGACTAAATAATAGCCATCCATATCTCTTTCATATAAAAACTTGTTAAATTGATCGTATGCATCTGCTGAGATTGGACAAGTATCACTATGTTTTAATACAAATACATATTTATTGTCTTTAAGTACTTGTTCAAACTGGTCAATCGAACTCAGCTTTATAGCCATTCTATTCACCTCTAAAATTATTTATGTCCATATTGCACTTTATAATCATTATAAACTACTCAATGGGTTCAATTATACACATTTCATTGTCCATTGTTAACCAAAAATTTTAATTTTAATAACTGTGTCTACTTATTGCTTTTTTAACTTTTTCAATTCTTCGTAAAATCCACTATTATCCTTACTTAATTCTTTACCCGTTTTCGGTAACTTTTCTACATCAATTTTAGAAAGTTTTTTCTCTATCTCGATGGTTGTTTCTCGCGTATCATAATAATTCAATAAATTATAATACATTTCAATAGCATTTTTACGCGCACTGTTAACTTTTGGATCAGTAATATTCGTTTGATTCAATTCTGTTATTTGCTTCTCAATCAATGGCTTAATATGATCATCTATTGCTTTATTAGTAGTCGTATCATCACGCTCTAAATATTTTTGTGCTGCCTCTTTCAACTTCTGATTGTTATTTTCAATTTTAGATGTTAATTGATTCGCATCTTCTTGGTTCGTTGCTTTTTGAATTTGTGTTTCTACCTGTGAGCGATTGCTTTCAAATAGTTTAGTATAATCCAATATATCCTCATTCGCCTTGATTGATCTATTACATAAATCTACAAAGGCTTTAATGTCATAGATGGATTGTTTTTCTTGTTTCACATTTTGCAAATACTTATCTTTTAAATCTTTAACATCTTGATGTTCAGCAGGTAATTGTTTAGCCGATTTTTCATATTTCTTAAATTCAGGAATTAAGTGCTTGTTTATATCCTTCTGCAACGCTTTAAATTCTCTTTTATTCTTATCAGTGGTGTCCGTCTTGCTTAATTGGTCTAATTGTTTTAAATGAATTTTATCCATCACTGTTTTGACGT
Source organism: Staphylococcus sp. GDX8P54P (assembly GCF_017893165.1). Taxonomy (NCBI): domain Bacteria; kingdom Bacillati; phylum Bacillota; class Bacilli; order Caryophanales; family Staphylococcaceae; genus Staphylococcus; species Staphylococcus sp. GDX8P54P. The sequence continues at coordinate 129,298 of NZ_JAESMM010000005.1, read as the reverse complement.
CTTTCTTCTCATCTTCAACCTTATTCAGTTGTGTTTGGAAATCATTTAAATCTGCACGCTTTTGATTACCACACGATGCGAGTAATACGCCACATATCAACATTATAGAAAGTATTGCTAATTTCTTCATAAATGCACTCCTATCACCACGTATTATACCTAAAGCTATTTATATTGAAAATGATTTGTGTTATAGTATTTCAGAATTTGACAAAACTTACCATTTAAAGGAGATACGTATGTACGCAACCGTTCAACCTTTTATTCAAGATGACGCACACAACGAGTATGATACATTATATCAAACTACGAAAGCATCGCTATTCAACTTGCTAGATTCTCCTGTAAAATTCACACAACATATCGGAGGCACACGTCATTTTAATTATGCAACTGAACCTATTCTAGATGTTTTAGTGGGTGTAAATAATTTACATGATATCACAGCTTTAGACGAGAAACGATTGAATTATTTAGGCTTTTATCGTCTCCATCATCCCTATAAGAAGAAAGTGATGATGGCAAAGTTTAATAATATGATTGATTTAAAGCAAACCATTCGCTTACATATCATTCAAATGGATACCTTGCTATTCAAACAGTACATTGATGTTGACAATGCACTTGCAACATTGCCAGATATTGCGCATCATTTTTCAGAAAAAAAGCATTCTATCATTCAACATATTAATTATATAAGACCCTATGAAAATCAAAAGCAGAAATACTTCGAAGACATCTATCAAAAGTTATAAAACGTTGTCGTCTTCGCAAATCATCGACAAAATTGCTATAATAAAAGGTAGATTATAGAAGAGAAGAAAGGATGTACTTATGTTAAAGCAAGAAGACATCTTACAAGATTTAAAGTCCTTAATACCTGAAGATATTATTAAAGTTAATGAACCACTCAAACGCTATACATACACTGAAACTGGTGGTAATGCTGATTTTTATTTATCACCGACTAAAAATGAAGACGTCCAAGCTATTGTACGCTATGCCAAAGAGAAGGCTATCCCTGTTACTTATCTTGGAAATGGATCAAATATTATTATTCGTGAAGGTGGCATTCGTGGCATTGTAATTAGCTTATTGTCATTAAATCACATCAATGTATCTGACGATGCTATTATTGCAGGAAGCGGTGCGGCAATTATTGATGTGTCACGTGCTGCTAGAGACCACGTGTTAACAGGATTAGAGTTTGCTTGTGGTATTCCTGGTTCGGTTGGAGGCGCCGTTTATATGAATGCTGGCGCATATGGCGGCGAAATCAAAGATTGCATTGATTACGCACTTTGCGTTAATGAACAAGGTGATTTAATTCAATTGACTAATAAAGAATTAGAATTAGATTACAGAAATAGTATTGTTCAAAAACAACATTTAGTCGTACTTGAAGCTGCATTTACACTTGAACCAGGTCAACTAGACGATATTCAAGCTAAGATGGATGACTTAACTGAACGTCGCGAATCTAAACAACCGCTTGAGTACCCATCATGCGGAAGTGTATTCCAACGTCCACCTGGTCATTTCGCAGGCAAATTAATACAAGATTCAAACTTACAAGGCCATCGAATTGGTGGTGTAGAAGTTTCAAAAAAACATGCCGGATTTATGGTTAATGTAGACAATGGAACAGCTACAGATTATGAAGATTTAATTCATCATGTTCAAAAAGTAGTAAAAGAAAAATTTGATGTTGAACTTCATCGTGAGGTTCGTATTATCGGAGAACATCCTGAAGAATAACAACATGGTACGTTGATAGGAGACGATGAATGATGCCAAAGGTCTATGGTTCGCTTGTAGATAATGAAACACGCTGTACACACTATCATACATTTTTAGATGTAATCGCTATTAAATTTAAATGTTGTAATACATATTACCCGTGTTATCAATGTCATGAGGAACATGCGTCACACCCCATTCAACGATGGTCAGAACAAGAATTCAATGAAAAAGCGATTATGTGTGATGTATGTAAACATGAGATGTCTATTCAAGACTATATGATGACAGAGCTATGTCCGAAATGTAAGGCACATTTTAATAGTCGTTGTAAATTTCACTATCATTTATATTTTGAATTATAATAATAATGGCTTAGTAACGATTGACAGATGGTTACTAAGCCATTATTTGTTTCTTATTTATTTAATTTTTCAATAATGTGATTTAATTCATCAATTTGTTTGATTGTCGTAGACGTTGATCCTGCGCTAAAGTACCATAGTTTAGGATCGAGTTCATAAACATTGCCGTGTTTAACGGCATTCACACCTTTAATTACATCATTAGATAACGTTTGTTTCGCGCTTGATTTACCACTCACAACTTGTCCTCTATCCATCGCTAGAATAATGTCAGGATTTTTAGTTGTAATATACTCATTATTAATATTTTGACCGTGTGGGCTAGCTTTAACATGCATATCAGTCGGTTTAAAGCCTAGTGTATTATAAATTAAATCACCAAATCTACCACCTGGACCGAAAGTTGATAACTCACCTTCATTAACTAACAAGTACATCGTTTTCTTATCTATTTTTTCAACTTTTGCTTTTGTATCTGCTATTTTTTTATCCAGTGCGTCATTTAAAGATTTTGCTTTATCTTCTTTACCATAAATTTTACCTAATTTTGTTGTTACTGATTTCATATCATTAATATAATTTTTCTCGCTAGCACCAACATAAACAATTTTGGCGTTTGGTGCAGCCTTCTTCAATTCATCTATATTTTTCACGGTTGCTGTTCTTCCAGAAATATAAATCACTTCTGGTTTTGCTTTAGCTACTTTATCAAAATTAATTTGCATTAAATTACCCGTATTGATGTATTTCTCATCTTTAAATTCTGAAAGAAATTCAGGTAATGCCGCATTTTTCTCACCTTTAGGTAAACCAATAATTTGGTCTTGTACGCCAAATGTTTTCAATACATCGACAGCACCGTAATCAAAGACAATTGCACGCTTTGGATGCTTAGGAACATCCACCGTTTCTTTAACCTCTTTAGCGTCACTTTTATCTTTCTTCTCGCCTCGTGTCTTATAATTATTTTCTATTTGAACGATGTCTTTATTGTCATCTTTTTTTGCGGCACCATGATCGCTATCTGAACTTTTGCCACATGCCGTTAAAACTAAGGCAAGACTTAATACTAAAAACACAATTATTTTCTTCATCGTTGCAACATCCTCTTGTTGTTGTATTTAAGTGATAACGATTATCAATATCACTTAAAAATATATTACTTTATTATAAAATATTTTTCAATAAAAAGTTGCAAGCTATACTGAATATAATGTTGAAGTATAAGCGTATTTTTTTAATACATGATAGGACTAACTTATTTTCTAAATAAAAAAGTCAATGAATGCATTTGTACACGCATTCACTGACTTTTAGCCTAAGCATTATAATTTAGATGCTTTGAAATGGTCTATTTATCTACGACTTCTTCTAATTCATCAATTTGTTTAATTGTAGTAGTAGATGAACCTGATGCAAAGTACCATAATTTAGGATCTAATTGATATACTTTGTCATTTTTAACTGCTTTAACATTTTTAATAACGTCGTTGCTTAATACTTTTTTAGCAGTTGATTCACCACCAACCACTTCACCACGGTCCATTGCTAAAATAACATCTGGATTGTGCTCACTGATGTATTCATTGTTCACATTTTGGCCATGTGAACTATTACTTACGTTTTTATCTGCTGGTTTGAAGCCTAATGTATCAAATACTAAACCACCAAATCTTCCACCAGGACCATAAGTTGATAATTCACCTTCGTTTACTAATAAATACATTACAGTTTTATCAAAGTTTTTAGTTTCATCTTTCATTTCAGCGATTTTTTCATCTAACTCTTCGTTGATGTCTTTAGCTTTATCTTCTTTGTTGTAAATTTTACCTAAGTTTTCAGTGTTTTTCTTCATGTCTTTAACTAGATTTTTCTCATCAGCACCAACGTAAACGATTTTAGCGTCTGGGGCTGCTTTTTTGAATTCATCTAAATTTTTCTGATTGGCAGTTCTACCTGAAATGAATATTACTTCAGGTTTAGCGGCTGCTACTTTATCGAAATTCACTTCTTTAAGATTTCCAGTATTTACGTATTTATCATCTTTAAAGTCTTTTAGGAAATCTGGTAATGATTCATTGTTTTCACCTTTTGGTAAACCTTTGACTTTATCTGCCACGCCTAATTCTTTAAGTACATCTAAAGCACCATAGTCTAAAACAATTGCATTTTTAGGATTTTTAGGAACTTCAACTGTGTTGCTAACTTTCTTAGCATCACTACCGTCGCGTTCTTCACCTGAAGCTTCAAAATTATTTTTGATTTTTACAGTTTCTTTTGAATCTTTGCTATCACTTTTAGATCCTGAATCGTTACTACTTGATCCATTACTACAAGCTGATAAAACTAATACTAAAGATAAGACTAAAAATAAGACTGTCTTTTTCATATGTACGACTCCTCTAAAAATTATTTAACCTTTATGCTGCGTATCGATGGACTTCTCTCTTGTCTACGTCTTCTAATAGCATCACCCCTTTAAAATATGAGGTTAAATGATTTAATTACAAAGTGAGTCAAATGTGATTTCATCGTAATACAGACAAATGCGTTGCCCTCTGATCTCTTCAATATGAACATCCATTTCATATAATTGCTTTAGAATCTCGGTCTGAATAACATTATCTCTTGTATCTGCTTTGACGATTTCACCATCTTTTAATGCGATGATATCGTCTGAATAACATGACGCAAAATTGATGTCATGTAGAACAATGACAATTGTTTTGTTTAAGTCTTTACAAAGTCGGCGTAACGTTTGCATAATCTGCACAGAATGTTTCATATCTAGATTGTTTAACGGTTCATCTAATAAAATATAATCCGTATCTTGCGCAATAGTCATTGCAATATACGCACGTTGTCGTTGACCCCCAGATAACGTTTTAATATTTCGATGACGAATGTTTTGAAGCTGCAATAAATCTAGCGCATACTCAACTTGTTCATAATCTTCCTTCTTCATACGTCCTTTTGAATAAGGGAATCGACCAAAGTTTACTAATTGTTCAATCGTTATATTCATATCTGTATGATTCGTCTGTTTTAAAATGCTTAACTTTTTAGCTAAATCATCACTTTTATAATCATCGACTGCTTTACCTTCAATCTTAATTGAACCCTTTTCATACTCAAATAAGCGACTTACCGCAGATAATAAGGTACTTTTACCAGCGCCATTGGGTCCTATAAGAGAGGTGAGCCTACCTTTCTGAATATCAACGTTAATATTTTTTAAAATTGGCTTATTCTGTATCGCTTTATCTAAATTTTTAATCTCAATCAATTTGCACTTCTCCTTTTGACAAGTAAGTAAATGAAGTAACTACCACCGATTAAATCAATGATTAAGCTAAACTCTGTTGTAGCTTCAAATAAATTTTCAACAACCCATTGTGCTAAAAATAAACTGATCCAGCTAATTAAAATGGTTGCTGGCAAAATGTATTTGTGTTCATACGTCTTCATTAATTCATGTGCTAAATTTACAGTTAATAATCCTAAGAATGTAACCGGACCAACCAAAGCCGTTGAGATAGAGACCAATAAAGCCACTAATATAAGAAGTAAACGCGTCATTGTCTCATAAGATACACCTAAATTGATTGCTTGCGCTCTTCCAAGTAGTAATACATCTAAGTATGGACGCAATATCACTGTAATCACAATTAAAACAAGTAATAAGCATGTAGAAATAAGGACAAGTTTAGAGTTAGATGCCTCAAAACTTGCAAACATAGCACTTTGTACTGCTAAGAACGACTCAGGATCCATAATCAACTGGATAAAACTCGTAATACTTCGGAAGAATGTCCCTAAAATCACACCTACAAGTAAAATAAAATATACTGAGAAGTTCCCTAATTTGAACATGCCTTCAAATAGCAATAATGAAAATAAGACCATAGCAATTAGTGTCACAAAAAAGTTCAAGTATACATTAGTGACAACTGCAGCTTGTGTACCTACTAAAAAGACTGGCAACACTTTTACAAATAAATAAACAGAATCCAATCCCATAATTGATGGTGTTAATAATCGGTTGGTTGTAATCGCTTGAAAGATAACAACTGATGCCCCAATCGCACCACCTACAATGAGGATAAGCACCAATTTTCTCAACCGACTTTGAAATTGATACTGAAAAATCTCATAGTCTAAACCTACTAATAAGTAAAATGCTGCCATGCAAATTGTCGCAATAATTAATATGGTAATTTTCTTGTTAGAACTCATTTGCATAATGCTTTCTACCTTTCATTAGTAATATTAGGAATATCACTGTTCCGAAGACACCAATAGTCAATCCGATATTAATTTCATAAGGATAGACAATCAATCTACCTACGATATCAGCGAACAATACAAATATTGATCCTAGCATGAGTGTATGTGGAAGTGCATTTTTTAAATGGTCACCTCTATACATCGAAATAATATTTGGTACGATCAGACCTAAAAATGGTAGCGTACCTACAGTAACAACTACTAATGCCGTCAGTGCAGCTGTAATGAACAATGCAATATTTATAATTTTTTCATAGCTAACACCCAAGTTATGGCTAAAATCTTTCCCCATACCAGCAATCGTAAAGTGATTTGCGAAGATAAACGCAATAATCAGTAGCGGCACAACAAGATAAAGAACTTCATAGCGTCCACTTGTTATAATTGCAAAGTTGCCATTCATCCAGTTCCCAATGCTTTGCAATGCGTTAGTTCTTAAGGCAATAAATGTCGTGAAACTGGATACAATACCACCAATCATAATTCCTAGTAATGGCACAAAGATAACTTCTTTAACACGAATTAAATTAATTAATTTCACAAATAAGAATGTCCCTGCCAAACTTAATCCAACCGCAAATAATAATTTAATTAATATATGACCTTTTGGGAAAAAAATAAGCGAAATTAAAATACCTAACTTAGCCCATTCCATTGTTCCTGCCGTCGTCGGGCTTACAAATTTATTTTGCATCATTTGCTGCATAATTAATCCTGCTAATGCGAGTGAACTACCAGAAAGAAGAATACTAACTGTTCTAGGTATACGACTTGAAAACAAAATATTTTGCTGTTCTTCGTTTAAGTGGAAAATATCTGAAAGAGAGAGCTGACTCACCCCAACAAATAAGGAGACTATAGTTAAACATACTAATATGATAAGTAAAACATAACCCTTAAATAAAAACTTCACTATCTATTCTCCTCGTCTTGCTATATGTATTGAAATGATAGTCGTTATCAACGATAATGATTATCATTGTCGCTATAATCAATATTAAAGATTACTGACCTGAATTTCAATAGTAATTTGAAGATATATTCATATTTATACATGAATCGAAAGAAATAATTTAGATTGTACGAACCGAACACATAATAGATAACACGGTTAAGTTGTTTCATCATGATGGCCAACAATCAGACGTATCACAACCAAAAAAGGTCCGCGGCAAAGAGACTTTCAATATGAAAATCAACAAGCAAAACGAGCTGGGGTTGAGGAACTTAAGTGCACACACTTACGTAAATAGTTCTAAGATAGATAACGAAACATAGTTGCGGAGACTCCTAGGGGAGCAGTAATTTTAATGAACCTAAGTGCAATAGCACTTAAGTAAGAAATTCTAGAGATGAATGACGAATATTTTTGCGCGCGGGGCCCTAGCAAAGAGATTTTCAACATGAAAATCTACAAACAAAACAAGCTGGGGGTGAGGAACTTAAGTGTTTACACACTTAAGTAAGTAGTTCTAATGATTAAAATCAAAGAACTACTTTAGAGACGGCACCCCAGGAACACGAAGCAACTTATGTGAGTGATTATCTATCTAAGATCGCCTTTAGAGGACTACAGGCTGAAACCATTCCATAAGAAGGGCCCCAACACAGAGAAACTGAGTTAATCAGTTTCTACAAGCAAAGCACGTTGGGCAAGCAAGCCAACAATACGAAGTATTATAAATAAAGAAGCCAGTAAATGCATTTGTTAAAACGCATTTACTGGCTAACGTTCTGAGAACTAGGCCTCAGATATTATCTCATTTATATCATATTGTTACTGATTAATCTTCAAAAATAAAATCTTCATCTTGTAATGCTTCTACATTTAATGCCAATGTGTAACCATCACCTTTTACTGAGAAGAAGTCATGATTTTTAGTTGAAGTATCTAAAGCATTTTCAATGATAGGATTAAATTCTTTTTCCTCAAAATAAGGTTCGAAACCTAAATTTGATAAAGCTTTATTTCCGTTATATTGAACATAATTCAATACATCTTCACTTAATCCGATATCATCATATAGCAAGTGTGTATAAGAGACTTCATTTGCATATAAATCCTCTAATAATTTATACATTTCTTTGTCTGCTTTTTGTTTTTCATTTTCAGAAAGTTCATTACGCAAACTTTGTGCATCTAGTCCTGTAAATACACCATGTATCGATTCGTCTAATAAAATCTTTCTAATGATCTCACCAGAAGTAGTCATTCTACCTTGCCCAGCTAGGTATAGAGGATAATAGAAACCAGAATAGAATAGGAATGTCTCTAAAAATACACTTGAAACTCTCGCAATATATTGATCATATATAGAGGCTTCTTTTCCCCACAATTTATGATAATTTTCGATAATTTTATCAGATTTATATTTTAAATGAGGCTCTTCAATAACCCAAGTATCTAGCAAATAGTTCGTTTCACTAGAAGGAAGTAAAGTTGTAAAAATATGTGAATAACTTTTCGCATGAATTTGTTCCATCATTGCCATAAATGAATACACTGCTTTTTTACGTAAGTCTGTTGTGTGTAACATAATCAACGGCATACCATCATCTGCTTGATGCGTATCCAATCCTGTTAATCCTGCTAATGCACGTTTAAATGTATTTTTCTCGTCTTCAGTTAGTGTCTTCCAACTTGCAATATCTTTTGATACTTTAAATTCTGTTTCTACCCACATCTGAGAGATATTCTGACGCCAAAACATATTCGTCATATCTTCTTGGGTATTCCAATTGACGGCCTTCATTTAAAAATCCTCCTTAATTACTAAAAAGCAAATCTCATTCGTTAAAGGGAAAGGAGGTGAATCAATTTGTCGTGTTGACCCTACAACCTTCCCCTATTTAATACTTTATTCTATTAACTTCTAAAAATTAAATTGCGCAACTTGTACATTCTTCAACGCTTAATAATTTATTACGCGTATAATATAGTGATTTAAGCCCTTTGTGATGCGCATAAACATATAATCTTGATAATTCACGTGTTGAAATTTCAGAATTCACATATAAGATTGTTGAAATACCTTGGTCCACGTGTGTTTGAATCGTAGCAATCAAATCGATGAGTTTCATTTGATCAGTATTGAAAGCTGATTTATAGTACCACATTGTCTCTGGAGACAAGAATGGCATTGGGTAGAATGTTTCAGCGTTTCCGTACGTACGACGCTCAATTTGATCAACAATTGGCATAACTGAACTTGTTGCATTTTGTACATATGAAATACTTTGTGTAGGTGCAATCGCTAATCTATATGCATGATATAAACCATGTTGTTGCACTTGTTCTTGTAATGCTTTCCAATCATTAGCCGTTGGAATATCAATATGATCAAATAAACGTTTTACCTTTTCAAATTTAGGTTCAAAGTCTTGAGATGTATAGAAATCAAAATATTTGCCACTAGCATAATCAGACTTATCAAAATCTTGATATACTTCACCACGTTCTTTAGCAATTTCCATTGAACGCTCAATTGAGTAGTAGTTCATCATCATGAAGAATATATTCGCAAAATCTTTAGCTTCTTCTGATTCATACCCTATTTTATTTTTAGCTAAATAACCATGTAAGTTCATAACACCGAGTCCAACTGAGTGTAACTCACTATTCGCTTTTCTAACGCCTGGTGCATTTTGGATATTAGCTTCATCACTAACTACAGTTAACGCATCCATTCCAGTATGAACAGAGTCTTTAATTTTACCTGTTTCCATGACGTTAACGATATTTAATGAACCTAAGTTACAAGATATATCACGTTTGATTTCATCTTCAATACCATAATCGTTAATTACTGATGTTTCTTGTAACTGGAAGATTTCTGTACATAAATTACTCATTTTAATTTGACCAATATTTGAATTGGCATGCACTTTATTCGCATTATCTTTAAACATTAAATATGGATAGCCCGATTGTAATTGTGTTTGTGCAATCATATTCAACATTTCTCTTGCATCTTTTTTCTTCTTAACGATATTAGGGTTTGCTACCATATCGTCATAATATTTTTCTAAATCAATATCATCTAGTGTTACACCATATTCTTGTTTAACCGTATGTGGTGCAAACATATAGAAATCTTTGCCTTCTTTTGCTAAATCAAAGAATTTAGAAGGTACAATCAAACCAGTAGAAATTGTTGATAAACGCAAGTCTTCATCAGCGTTTACTTTTTTAGTGTCTAAGAATTCTTCAACATCATAATGGAAGATATTTAAATAGACAGCACCAGCACCTGGACGTTGACCGAGTTGATCCGCGTAGCTAAATCCACCCTCTAACGCTTTCGCTACAGGTAACACACCTTTCGCTACACCTTTAATACCTTTAATAGCTTCACCACGGGCACGTAATTTAGATAGGTTGATTGCTACACCACCACCAATTTTACTTAGCTGTTTGGCAGTAGAATCAATGAAGTTGATAGAATTTAAGCTATCATCCACTTCTAACAAGAAACATGATACTAATTCACCACGACGTGCGCGTCCTGCATTTAAGAACGTTGGTGTCGCAGGTTGGTATCGTTGTTCAATCATTGCTAGAATAAATTGCTTTGCTTGTTGTTTATTTCCGTCTGCTAAATAAAGCGCAACGATTGCGACGTGTTGATTATAATCTTCTAGATATTGTGATTTATCGTTAGTTTTTAACGCATAATCTTTATAGAACTTACTAGCAGACATGTAGCTTGCAAATTCAAAGTTGATTGATTTAGCAAATTCAGTGATTTCAACTAAGTCTGCTTCGCTATATTTCTCGAAGACATTAAAATAAAAATTGTTATCTACGAGATAGTGTAATCGTTCAATCTCACTGTCAAAATAAATTGTTTTATCATGGATTTCTTCAAGGTAAACCGCTAATGCTTCCTGATCCTTCTCTAAGTTAAAGAAACCATTATCTTTACGTTTCGTAACTTCATTATTTAGTTCAATATGATTGTACTTTTTCTCGTTCATCATTTTCATTGAAATGCCCCACCTTATTTTTAAATTCAATAACATCTTTATTAGAACCTTGTACTTCAAATTTCATTAATAGAGGTACATGATATGATTCGGAAATTGTTTTACCCGCTTTAGCAAAGTTTTGTCCCCAGTTTCGGTTACCACTTGCTGCAACTGCGCGTAAATTTTGATGATTAACATCTAAAAACGATTGTACTTCTTTAGGCACTTCACCAAATCCAATTGTTCCCGTAACTAAAATATAAGGTTCATCAAATGGATCTGTACAATTATCTTTAGTTATTTCCATTACATCTGAAATTTCACTTCGCTTGATAAATCTTCTTACATTACCAGAAAAAGAGAAATAAACTACTTTCATTGGAACGCCTTCTTTCGTCAGTCCATATTATTAACTAAAAAGAAGTTCTCTTAATTAAATAAGAAAACTTGCTAGACATTAAATACGACATATTTTAGACATTTATTTGGATGTCAACTAGCTGATGATTGTTATACTTAAAAGAAGTGACTTTCATTTCTAGCCACTACATGTAGTGTTTAGACTAAAATTTCGAGACTATTTCATCTATTAGCTCGTTCGTATAAATAGCATTGAATTGGGGATTTATACTTAAAATCCAGTGTGAAATTTCTATTAAAATGAATAATTTGTATAACACAAACTTTTTATACAACCACAACATGTTGTGGTTCATTTACAAATTCAATACTATATTCTGTGTTTCATTATACAGAATTGCTCTCTCAATTGAAAGTAACTATTTCGTGACAAAAGTTCGGAAAAACGTCTGAATGTGCATCACATCAAAGTTAAATTGATACAAATATTTATTTTTGAATATTTAATGTGTTTTAGTTGCATTTTCACCAGCAATATAAATGATTGAATTGTCAGCGTTCTTGAAGACCAATTATTTAAACAATCAATGTATTTTGTACAATTATTCAAATATATATTATGTCTCTCTCTAAAAACACGAATATAACATTTATAAAAAAATGGCATCTAACGTGTTTTTATTTAAACAGAACATTTGTTCGTGTTTAAATCATATTACATCCCCATATTATTTTCAAGTATTTATGCATTACTAATTGAATTATGCTACTATATATACGGTAATTTTTTACAAATGAGGCGATTAACCTTGAATCCAAAAGTTAAGGGCATCATTGCAATTCTAATTTCAGCGATTGGTTTTAGTTTTATGTCTGTATTTTTCAGGCTTGCAGGAGACTTACCTGTATTTCAAAAATCATTAGCAAGAAATTTTGTCGCAATGTTTATCCCATTGTTTTTCATATTTAAATATAAACAGCCTATGTTCGGGAAATTAAGTAGTCAACCTCTGTTAATTTCTCGCTCCACATTAGGACTTATAGGTGTCTTATTAAATATATATGCCATTGATCATATGGTATTAAGCGATGCAGATACTCTAATGAAACTTAATCCTTTTTGGACTATTTTACTGAGTTTAATTTTTCTAAATGAGAAAGTTCGTAAATATCAAATCGTTGCTATGATAGTAGCAATCTTTGGTATGTTATTTATCGTTAAACCTGAGTTCTCTTCAACAATGATTACGTCATTAGCCGGATTATTCTCAGGTATTTTCGCAGCCTCTGCATACACATGTGTTCGTGCACTTAGTACTAGAGAAGCACCTTATACTATCGTGTTTTATTTTTCATTATTTTCAGTTGTCGTTTTAATTCCGTTTTCAATTGCGACATATGAACCAATGACAACGATACAAATGGTTTACCTTTTAGGAGCGGGTCTTTCAGCAGCAGTTGGCCAAATTGGTATTACACTTGCCTATAGCTTTGCACCTGCGAAGGACATATCTATCTTTACGTATGCTTCGATTATTTTCACGGCAGTCTTCGGATTTATTCTGTTCGGAGAAACACCAGATTTCTATGCACTCATTGGTTATGTCATTATCATCGGCGCAAGCTATTATATGTTTGAAAAAGCGCGACGACAAACAGTAACAACGCAACACCAAACTAACACTAAGGAGTGATTCATATGACGCAAGGACGTCAAAAAGAAGAACTACAAGATATTACTTTATTAGGTAATCAAAACAATAAATATGAATTTGACTATACGCCAGAAGTTTTAGAAACATTTGACAATAAACATCAAGGGCGCGATTACTTCGTAAAATTTAATTGTCCTGAATTTACATCTCTTTGTCCTATTACAGGTCAACCGGATTTCGCTACCATTTATATTTCATATATTCCAAATGTTAAAATGGTAGAATCTAAATCATTAAAATTATACTTATTTAGCTTTAGAAATCATGGCGACTTCCACGAGGATTGCATGAATATTATTATGAATGATTTAATAGAGTTAATGGATCCACATTATATCGAAGTTTGGGGTAAATTCACGCCACGTGGTGGTATCTCTATCGATCCATATACAAATTATGGTCGCCCTAATTCTAAATATGAAAAAATGGCTGAGCATCGATTAATGAACCACGATTTATATCCAGAAAAAATAGATAATAGATAAAAGATTAATAAAATCCACTAAATTGTTTGACAATTTAGTGGATTTTTTCATTATTTGTGATATTTTATTTAAATTTACTATTGCCTATTAGTGAATTAAAGCGTATTTTATTATTATCATTTAAAATTACAAAAGAGTAAGATGATCTAAATAAAGCAACTTATTCTCATTCAATTTTAAATCATCAACTCATTGACTGAAATTTCTAAAAATTTCTATTTTTAAGAAATTACATTATTTTACATATCATCATCTTGATTATTAAATTTCAGTCTTTAAAGGGAAGAAAGGATTGGGATACATATGGCAACAAACAATTCCCATGAACAAGCAGTTCAAACAATACCTCAGCGTGGATTCTTCGGACATCCTAATGGCTTAGGTGTACTATTCTTTGTAGAATTTTGGGAGCGATTTAGTTATTACGGTATGCGCGCCATGCTCATTTTCTACATGTATGACCAAATTAAAAATGGTGGTCTAGGCATTGACCAAACGACTGCAATGTCTATTATGTCCGTTTACGGGGCATTAATTTACATGTCTTCAATTCCAGGTGCATGGGTCGCAGATAGACTCTTCGGTACTAGAGGCGCGACCTTGATCGGTGCAGTATTGATTATTATTGGACATATTTGTTTAAGTTTACCATTCGCAATGTTTGGGTTATTTGCATCAATGTTCTTTATCATTATCGGTTCTGGTTTAATGAAACCAAATATTTCAAACATTGTTGGACGATTATATCCTGAGAATGATACACGTATGGATGCTGGGTTCGTTATATTCTATATGTCAGTTAACTTAGGTGCATTAATTTCACCAATTATCTTGCAACATTTCCTTGATGTGAAAAATTATCACGGCGGTTTCTTAATCGCAGCAATTGGTATGGCATTAGGTTTAGTATGGTATATGATTTTCAACAAGAAAAATTTAGGCTCTGTTGGTATGAATCCAACAAATCCACTTTCTCCTGAAGAAAAAAGAAAATATGGATTAATTGTTAGCTTAGTTGTAATTGTAATTGCTATTGTATTATTAGTTACATACTTTACTAATACATTATCATTTAACCTTATTAGTAATACTGTTTTAGTTCTAGGTATTGCATTACCAATTATTTACTTTACAACGATGATTCGTAGTAAAGAAGTTACAGATGTAGAACGTTCTCGCGTTAAAGCATTTATTCCATTATTTATTCTAGGAATGTTATTCTGGGGAATTCAAGAACAAGGTTCAAACGTTTTAAATATTTATGGATTAGAGCGTTCTGATATGCAACTGAATTTATTTGGTTGGCAGACACAATTTGGTGAAGCATGGTTCCAATCAATTAACCCATTATTTATCCTACTCTTCGCACCAGTCGTTTCAACAATCTGGTTAAAAATGGGTAAAAGACAACCAAGCTTACCAGTCAAGTTTGGTATTGGTACCTTATTAGCAGGTGCTTCATATATTCTAATGGGACTTATCGGTATGAGTTATGGTGATTCACACTTCTCAGTAAACTGGGTTATCCTATCTTATGTAATCTGTGTAGTTGGTGAATTATGTTTATCTCCTACAGGTAATAGTGCAGCAGTTAAATTAGCACCGAAAGCATTTAATGCGCAAATGATGAGTGTTTGGTTATTAACAAACGCATCTGCACAAGCACTTAATGGTACGTTAGTTAAATTAATTGAACCTTTAGGTCAAACAAATTACTTTATCTTCTTAGGTAGTGTCGCAATTGTCATTACTGTGATTATCTTAGCTTTCACACCGAAGATTTCTAAAGCAATGAAAGGTATTCATTAACCTTTTAGACTATTTAAAAAGTGTCCTAATATTTAGGGATGGAACAATGAATTCAAATTGAATTCTGTTCCATCCTTTTTCTTTGTGTATCAACGTAAAAAGTGTAATCATAAAGACTTGAGCACTTGAAATACGCAAATCATAATTAAGTAAACCTGATTTCGGGTAAATATAAGATAATTAAAGTAAATTACGAAAGTAGGCATTATTATGGATCAAACATTTAATCATGGGGTTCTTTTTTACCATGAACATAGTGGTCTAAAAGATATATATGATGGTTTAGGAGAAGTTACTAAATCGCTAACAACCATTTGTAAGCATTTATCCATTCAATTAAGTGAAAATGAAGGCGACATCATTAAATATTGTGAAGATATTAAAAATCAAAACTATAGCAGTGATGTGGATATTGTCTTCATATTAGGTGGCGATGGTACTGTTAATGAACTTATCAATGGTGTTATGACAAATCAACTCAACCTCCCTATCGGAATTATTCCTGGAGGGACATTTAATGACTTTACTAAAACATTAAATCTACATCCAGACTTCCGAAAAGCCAGTGAGCAGTTAAAGACTTCACATTTAGAATCGTATGATGTCATGAAAGTAAATGATACGTACGTACTCAATTTCGTTGGCTTAGGATTAATCGTTCAAAACGCTGAAAATGTCCAAGAAGGTCGTAAAGACATCTTCGGCAAGTTGAGCTATGTCGGTTCTACCGTTAAAACATTAATGAACCCTGAACATTTCGATTATAAATTAACTGTAGATGACAAAGAATATACAGGTAACACATCAATGCTTGTTGTTGCTAATGGCCCAAACATAGGCGGTAGTCGTATTCCACTTGTCGATTTATCTCCTCAAGATGGTAAAGTGAATAGCTTTATCTTTGATAAACAAAGTTTCACTATTCTTAATGACATCTTTAAGAAACGCGATAGTATGGATTGGAACGAAATTACAAACGGGATTGATCATATTGCTGGTGCGCATATTACATTATCCACGGATCCAATTATGAAAGTAGACATTGACGGTGAAATTAATTTAGAAACACCTATTTCTATTGAAGTTCTGCCAAAAGCAATTCAAATTCTAACTTTCCCAGAAAATGCTGAACAATAACTATTAATTCTATCAATATAAAAGCGATTAAGGTTAATGACTCATTCATCATACCTTAATCGCTTATTTTTAATTATGTTTCAAGAAAGAATGCTTCCACATCTTTCCATCCATTAACACGTTTAAAGCGTTTTTCATTAACATTATGAGACGCAGTAAACATGATTGGTTCTCCTTCAAAAATTTGTAATTGTCGAGGATTATCATCAATGAGATAATCTGTTTTTACTATATTTTTACGACCGCAAAAGATAAATTGTTGAGGGTCTAAAAATGGGAAGAACTCAAGTAACCATTCATATTTATCATGAAATGATGTTGGTACATCCATCGCCGCTGTTGCAATGTAAACATCGTAATGTTCTGTTAATTTCTCAACTACCTCTTGTGCATGTGGCATTACCTTTAGATTTCTAAAAAAGCCAGGCGCTCTTAAAATATCACGCACTAATCCATCATGTTCCGGTATCACGTTTTTAAGCTTTTGACCATTGAGCGACTCAACCGTGATCCCTAATTCAGTTTTAACATTAACCGCTTCAATAATGGCACCTAATGTGTCTGCTAAGACTTCATCCATATCAATAGCTATAGATTTTCTAGACATAATATCTCTCCCTTAATCATCACCTATATACTGTTAAAGTATAGCAAAAATTCAAAAGAGAGTGGTACAGAATTCATATCGAATTGATTGTACCACTTTCTTGCTATATTTAAATTTATAGCACTATCAGAACTGATTCAATTATCTTGCATCGAAAGCTTAATCCGTTAGATTCGTCTTTAATAATCAAAGTGTTTCAATACTTCTATCATCTTGTCATTTTGTTCTGGGAATCCGATTGTAATACGTACACCAGTTGGAAATGGTCGTGTAATACAACCAATATTTAATAATGCTTCGTATAATTCTTGTGCTTTGTTTGTAACCACAAATACAAAGTTCGTTTGACTTGGTAAGAAATGTTTACTTTGCGGTATAGCATAAAATTTCTGACGTTCGACAGCATTTTTAGCTGTAATCTCATTTAAATAGTCTTGATCTTCTAACGCTGCAATGGCTGCATATTCTGAAATACGAGTGACATTAAATGGTGGACGAATGATGTTCCATTTTTCAATTGCTTCATTCGTAGCAACAACATAACCTACACGTAATCCTGCTAAGCCATAAGCTTTAGAGAACGTTCTTAATAAAAATGCATTATCAAAACGTTCTTGCAATTTCAATGTATCAGGATAATCATTTGCCGTAACGAACTCGAAGTATGCTTCATCAATCAATACTGGTACGTGACTAGGCACTTGTTCTAAAAAGTGTTCTAGTTCATCATGAGTGAAATACGTTCCAGTTGGGTTGTTAGGATTACATAACCATACTAAGGCAGTATCTTCATCTACTTCTTTTATAATCCCATCTAAATCAAAGCCACCATCTTTCAATGGTACTTGGACAACATCAGCTGATTCTACAATCGCGTTGTGATAGTACTGACCAAATGTTGCTTCACTCGTTACAATCTTATCACCCGGTGTTAATACCGCTCTTGAAATCATCAAGATAACTTCATCTAACCCAGCACCAAATAGAATTCTAGACGCATCCACATTCAAGTGCTCACTAATCGCTTTGCGTAGTGATGGCGACCCAGTTTCCGGGTAGTAGAATAATTCATCTACGTGTGCTTGAACTGCTTCTTTTGCTTTTGGAGAAGGGCCATATAAATTCTCATTTGAGGCAAGTTTATATAGGTCCCCTTCAATGCCATGTTTTTCTTTAAGTGCTTGTGGTGATAAACCTGGTTGATACGCTGTTAATTGATTTAATTGTTGTTTCATTGCCAACCACTCCTTTTCATAAATATAAAATGTTTATTCAATCATAAACGATGTTGCCTTACACAATATCAAATTGCAGGACTGCTATCGTATCTTAATGTACGCCATTCATTGCTTTTTTAACAATTGGAGAAATCGCAACTAAGATAACACCAATGAGAAGTGTAAACAATCCAGAATATAAGAAGAATTCTTTTTCACTAATAATTTTAAATAGGACAACAATTTGACTATTGATACTTTGTGCAGTCGCGTTACTTAACATCCATAGTGCCATCATCTGTGCTGAGAATTTTGCAGGTGCTAATTTAGACGTTACTGATAACCCAACTGGTGAAATACATAATTCTCCCAATGTGATTAAGAAGAAACTTAACACCAACCAAATAGGATGAATCATTTGAACATGACTACTTAACGGTATAATCATGACTAAATAAGATAACCCAGCGAAAATTGCACCTAGTGCAAATTTGTATACTGTACTTGGATTATGCTTACCTAATTTCGTCCATATACTAGCAAAGATAGGTGCTAATATTATGATAAATACCGGGTTAATCGACTGGAACCAGGCTGCTGGTATATGAAAATCGAGAACACCATTTGTCAGTTTAGCCAAACTTAGTTCTGTCTTCTGATCTGCAAAGTTAGCTAAAACTGTTGAACCTTGTTCTTGAATCATCCAGAATGCAACAGATGTAATAAATAACGGTATGTAACTATAAATTCTTGAACGCTCTTCTTGACGCGTCTTATGACTTGATAACATATAAACAAAAATACAAATCGGTAAAACGATACCTACGAATGTAACAATCATACTAAAACTAGATAGGCTTAATTGTCCAGTAAATTGCAAGATAAGTAGGATAATTGCGAAAATTAAAACGATAATACCAGTAATAATTGATAACCTTTTGATTTCTTCTTTGCGAAGCGGATTAGGCACACTTAAACCAGCTAATCCTAAGTTCTTTTTATTGGTAATATAGTATGTCACTAATCCTACGAACATACCTACTGCAGCTACAGCGAAACCATAGTGAAATCCTAGTCTTGTTTGTAAATATCCTGTCGCAAATGGTGCTAAAAAACTACCTAGGTTAATACCCATATAAAAAATAGTAAATGCTGCATCTAAACGTCTGTCATTATGGTCATATAATTCTCCAACGGTAGTTGAGATATTAGGTTTCAATAAACCTGTACCAATAATAAGCAGTAATAATGCAATCATAACTACGGTTAAACTACCCGGTATCGTCAACAGAATATGTCCAAACATAATAAGTATGCCACCATAAAACAGGGCATGACGTGTGCCAATCATTCTGTCTGCGATCCAACCTCCGATGGTACCAGACATATAGATAAGTGCACCGTATAACGATACAATTTGTAGTGCTGTCCCTTGTGGTAAACCAAAGCCACCTTTACTAACAGAATAGTACAGATAATAAGCTAAAATGGCTTTCATACCATAGTAACTGAATCGCTCCCAAAATTCAGTAAAGAATAGTGTACTTAAACCTTTAGGATGACCGAAAAATCCTTTTTGAGGTACACTCTCCACTATTTCTTGTCTAGAATAGTTCTTTGTATTCATTTTCTCCCCCCTAAAACCATACACGCTAATTTTGTGTATTTATTCATTAGTGTAAATAAAATCAAATCAGATTACAATTGTCTATACGAAATTCTCACTAAAAAAAGAAGCAGGACAGAAATTGAAATCAATTCGTTGTCCCGCTCCCTGAGCATCATTTGTACTATGAGAAACTTAATGTTAGCGTTTTTCAGTTTAGCAATCATCAAAGGCACTTTTATCAAGTAGCCTTAAAATAATCGGTGTGTCAATCGCTATACACTTCTTTTATTTGACTAAACCTTCTTGTTCAAGATAATGTTTTGCAACCTTATAAGGATCTTCATTTTTTACGGTAACTTTATAATTCATTTCTTGCATCTCTTCATCTGAAATTTTACCTTTTAACTTATTCAATGGTTTTTTAATTTCAGGATGTTCTTTTAAGAATTTCTCTTTAAACATCGGTGCACCTTGATATGGTGGGAAGACATGCTTATCATCCTTTAAAACGACCATATCATATTGTTTTAATTCCGCATCGGTTGAATACGCATCAATCAAATTGATATCGCCTTTTTCGACTGCAGTATATCGTAATTTTGGCTCCATTTTTTTAATATTTGATAAATCGAGTCCATAAGCTTTAGACACAGCTTTGTAGCCATCAGGACGGTCGTTAAATTCCATCGTAAATCCTGGTTTAAGTTTGTCCTCGACTTTTTGTAAATCACCTATCGTTTTAATATTATTCTCTTTAGCGAAATCCTTTTTTACTGCTAACGCATACGTGTTGTTGTACTTCATAGGTTCTAACATGGTCATGTCATATTTTTTCTCTAAACTTTGTTTAGCTTGTTGATATACAGCATCTTCTTTTTTAGATTTTAAATCTTCTTTCGTTAATTCTCCTAACACTGTACCTGTAAATTCTAAATAACCATCTATATCATCTGATTTCAAAGCATTGAAGAGGAATGATGTTTTCCCCATACCATCTTTAACATCAACTGTATTGTCTGTTTCATCTTCAATTAAAATTTTATACATATTTGTAATAATTGAGGGTTCTGAACCTAATTTACCTGCAAGCGTAATTGTGTCCCCTTTTTTCCCGAAAAGTGGTACAACAATGACCAATAATATAATAAGGATCATCACTCCAACAGTGATTAATAATTTCTTGTAAGACAATTTCTCCATATATCGCAATATCAAATCAAACATAATAGCGAGTAATGCAGCAGGAATCGCACCAATAAGAATGAGTGATGCGTTATTACGGTCAATACCTAATAAGATTAAATCACCAAGTCCGCCTGCACCAATTAATGCAGCTAAAGTTGCTGTACCGATAATTAATACCATTGCTGTACGAATACCGGCCATCATCACTGGCATAGCAATAGGTAACTCAACTCTCGTTAATCGACGCACCGGTTTCATACCTATACCTTTAGCAGCTTCAATGAGTGATGGATCGACTTCTTTAATGCCTGTATATGTATTTCTTAAAATTGGTAACAAGGCATACACAACTAACGCGATAATTGCAGGAAGTCGACCAATACCAAAGATTGGAATCATCAAGCCTAATAATGCTAAAGATGGAATAGTTTGTAATATTGCCGCTAAATTCATGATGACTTCAGACAAACGCTTCGTTTTCGTTAAAGCAATCCCTAGTGGAACAGCGATTAAGATCGCGATTAATAATGCGATAAATGATATTTGAATATGTTCTACAATAGTTGTAAATACTTCGCCTTTACGGTCGTTGAGGGTACTCAATAAGTTACTCATACTTTACCCTCCTTATCGTAGTCATCTTGAGATAAAAATTTAAAGACATCTTCACGCTTTAAGAGAGACTGCGTAGAAGTTGATGCATCATTCACAATCACCGCTTCATGCTGTGCTAATTTCGAATAAATTGAACGTAATTGGACATCACTATTGATGATTGGGTAATCGTGTTGCGTTTCTGTCTCTGTGAGCGGTGTTGTAATCTTTAAGTCTTTCAACTGCAATGTTTCTTGATTTTGATTTAAATGACTTCCCATAAATTCTTCTACAAATGCATTTTTAGGTTGATCTCGAAACGCTTGCGGTGTATCAATTTGTTCAACACGGCCATTGTTGAGTAAGCAAATACGATCGCCTAACTTCATAGCTTCTTGTATATCATGTGTGACGAACACGATTGTCTTCTTTATTTGTGTTTGTAATGTTATTAAATCATCCTGTAGCTTTTCACGACTTATCGGGTCCAATGCGCTGAATGGCTCATCCATCAATATGACTGGAGGATCAGCAGCTAATGCTCTGATTACCCCAACTCTTTGGCGTTGGCCACCTGATAATTCATCTGGTTTACGATCACGATATTTTTCTGGTTCTAAACCAACCATTGTAAGTAATTCGTCTACACGTCGATCAATATCTTTGTCTTTCCATTTTTTCATCTGTGGCACTTGTGCAATATTTTCTTTAATTGTCATATGCGGAAAAAGTGCAATTTGTTGTAACACATATCCAATGTCCCATCGCATTTCATAAACGGGATAATCGCTAATGGGCTTATCTTTGAAATAAATATAGCCTTCACTTAACGGAATTAGTCTGTTAATCATTTTCAAAGTGGTCGTTTTTCCACACCCAGATGGGCCGATGAGTACAAAGAACTCTCCTTCATTGATTTTGAAACTCACATTATCGACAGCTACATTATCGCCATAACGTTTGGTTACGTTTTTAAATTCAATCATTTAGTCACCTTCATTTAATCTACCTATTTAAAATGTTTGCATTCTTATTCCCTATTTAAACATGTTTAATGATGAATTCATATTAAATTAGTCATATTATTGTAATTACATCCAAAAAATATAGCATAACAATATAAATAAAAAATAAAGAGAGTAGGATAGAATGTTTTGTGCATTCATTATCCCACTCTCAAGTAAATTGGACTGTCTTTTCAATTCAGCTAGTTGCTATGCATTGGCTCAGGCGCCTCATAACATTGTTTGTTCTAGGTTCTCCTAATATATTTAGATGTTGCGTTTATATACTGGCTTTATAAGAGTGAATAGTTTCTAAGAATTTCGGACAATAATGTTTTAGCTTGTAACTACCAACACCATCAATAGATATCATTTCTTGCTTAGATTCCGGCTTACGTTTAGCAAATTCTTCTAAGGTATAATCTGAAAAGATACTTACCGGCGCAATATTTAATTTCTCACTTAATTTACGACGTACTTCAACCAATTCACTGTATAATGCACGATCGACACCTTCAACTGTATTGATATAAACCTTCTCTTTAGATTTTTGTTTAAATGGTGTCGTAAATACTTTAATTTCATCATTAAGTAGCTTTTTAACACTTTCATCACATATCAATATTTCATCAAATTCATTTAAAAATCCTTTAAAGCGCAATTCGTCTATTAAATGACTTAATTCTGAAGTAGTATAATCTTTCATTAAGCCGTGTGTCGTCAACTTATCATAGTCATTATACTTAATATAATCACTTGTTTCTCCACGCAAGACTTGAATGATCACACTATAACTTTCTTTTTGACGCATACGTGCAATACAACTAATAATCATTTTAGCTTCTTGTGTCATATCATATGTTTTATTTTGTTGAATACAACTACTACATTGGCCACACTCTTCTAGCTTTTCATTGGGTTCAAAGTAATGAACGACTGTTGCTTCGAGACATTTTTTTGTTTTTGTGTATTGAATCATTTTAGTAAGTTTTTCACCCATTTTATCTTTGTAGTCCTCATCGGCCTGTGACACCGTAATAAAGTATTCATGTAAACCTTTATCACGCTCACTAAATAAAAGGATGCATTCACTTTCTAATCCATCACGCCCTGCACGGCCTGCCTCTTGATAATATGATTCCAGATCACCGGGCATATTGTAGTGTATGACGTATCTAACATTTGATTTGTCTATCCCCATACCAAACGCATTTGTCGCAATAACAACTTTAACTTTGTCATAGACAAATTCATTTTGAGCTGTCTCACGTTCTTTATTTGTTAAACCTGCATGATAAATAGCAGAAGAAACATTTATAACGTCAAGTGCTTCTTGTAACTCTTCAACTTGTTTACGTGTAGAACAATAGATTATACCCGCTTGTTCTTTATGCTTTTGCACATAGTCTACGACAAATTTTTGACGTTGATACGTAGGATTCACTTTAAAAATTAGGTTACGGCGTTTTGTACTCGTTTTTACTTCATCGTGCCTATCGATGTTTAACTTTTCCATAATATCTTGTTGCACTTCTGCAGTTGCTGTTGCCGTCAGTGCGACAATTGTAAAGTTTTGGGGTAATGTGAATACTTTCTTAATCACACTTTGATAGCTAGGTCTAAAATCATGCCCCCATTTAGATATACAATGGGCTTCATCAAATGCGATAAGATGAATATCAATACGACTTAATAAACTTAAAAAATATTGATTATCAAAACGTTCTGGTGCCACATATAAAAATTGAATATGACCCTTCATTAAATCATTTTCAATATCCTTTTGTTGTTTCTTGGTTAAACTACTATTTAAATAGGCGGCTTTAATTCCCATAGCCTTAAGCTGATCGACTTGGTCTTTCATTAAAGAGATTAATGGACTAATGACAATCGTCGTTCCGCCCAACATTAAACCAGGCACTTGATAACAGATTGATTTCCCACCACCTGTAGGTAATACACCTAACACATTATGATGATTCATTATTTTAGTTATGATTTCTTTTTGCCCCGGTCTAAACTTCTCATAGCCAAAATAATGCGATAATGTTGCTTCCATACTTTACATTCCCCTTATTGCTCTTTTAGTTCTTCTAATTCACTCCATCTCGTGATGTCTGTTTCATATGTTAGCTCTAATTGTTCTTTCTCTTCATTTAATTCTTTGATTTTGGCATAATCAGCACTAGCCGCAATCATCTCTTCATCGATTTCTTCTAAACGTGTTTCTGTTTGATCAATACGTTCCATCAATGACTCATATTCACGTTTTTCTTTATATGATAAGCCAGATTTTTTTCGAACAGTTGTCTTTTGTTTCGGCTGTTGCGCTTGTTTCTCTAATGTCGCAATTTTATCTTGCTCTTTCTTGTATGCCTCATAATCTTCAAACGTTCCTACGATACGTTCCATTTTCCCGTCATGAATATACCAGTATGCTTGAGCAACTTTATTTAAGAAGTAACGATCATGACTCACAGTGATAACTGAACCACCAAACGTACTAATGTAATCTTCCAAAATGGTTAATGTTTCAGTATCAAGGTCGTTCGTTGGCTCATCCAACAACAATACATTAGGTTGATGTACGAGCAAACGTAGTAAATATAAACGCTTTTGTTCTCCACCCGATAATTTGTAAATTTTCTTACCATGCGTTGCACTTGGGAATAAGAATCGTTCAAGTAATTGTGTTACAGAAATGGATGTGCCATCCTTTTCTTTAGCCACTTCACTTTCTTCTCTCAAGTAATCAATCATACGTATGTCTCTATCTAACGTTTCTTCTGTTTGTTTGAAGTAGGCTACTTTTACAGTCTGACCAATTTTAAGCGTGCCTGTATAATCGTTATCTTCTCCACTTAAAATATTTAATAATGTCGTTTTCCCAGCACCATTCGGACCAACAATACCAATACGCTGACCGCTTTGAATGATTTCTGTAATATCTTCAAACAACGTTTTACCATTCATTTGCTTAGATACGTGTTCCAGTTCATACACTTGCTTACCTAATCTTGAATATGCCAAGTTAAGTTGACCCTTATCTTGGGCGTGGTGGCCTTGAACTTCTGATTCCAAATCATTAAAACGATTGATACGCGCTTGTTGTTTTGTCGTTCTTGCCTTAGCACCAGCTCTCATCCACGCTAATTCCTGTTTATATAAAGCCTTTTGTTTGTCTTGTTGCTTTTGTTCGATCATTTCATTTTCAGCTCGCATTGCGATGTAATCTTCATAATTACCCGGATACGATTTTAATTTACCTCGATCTAGCTCAATGATTCTACTCGCGATTTCATTTAAAAAGTAACGATCATGCGTTACAAATAAAACAGTATGAGGATATTGTTTGATGTAATTGATTAGCCATGTAATGGATTCAAAATCAAGATGGTTCGTTGGCTCGTCTAGTAACAATAAATCAGGTTGTTCTATTAACGTCTTAGCTAGTACGACTCGCTTTTGTTGGCCACCAGACAACTCACTTATCTTTTTAGTCGTATCGTGAATACCTAGTTTAGATAAGATCGTTTTGATTTCTGCGTTATAATCCCATGCATGATGTCGATCCATAGCTTCTTGCGCTTCCATCATTTTTTGAAAATGCGTATCATCTTGGTGCTGTGTGTAATTTGTTACGGCTTCTTCGTAAGCTTTAATAATTCGAAGCGTTGTTGTATCAGAGCTAAGTACAGCTTGGAAGACCGTCATAGTGCCATCTAAATCTTGTTTTTGAGAAGAATAACGTATACGATATTGATTAGGATGTGTAATATCAGCTGTAAAATCATCGTCTAGATTGCCAATCACTTTAAGTAATGTACTTTTACCAGTACCATTAATTCCTACTAGTCCTATTTTTTCATGTTCAGAAATAGATAGGTTTAAATCATCGAAAATGATTTTATCCGCATATGATTTATTTAAGTGTTCTATTTTATACGCTTCCATGCTTCTACTTCCTTTTCCAAATCGAAATATCGAATTTTTAAATATTTTTTGATAAGCTTAAATCAGTTCTATATATTATACACCTTTTTAAGGTTAAATGATACAAGGAGACAAGAGTTATGATTGACTTTTTCGAAAGTTTACCGCCCTATTTACAGGCACTTATAGCCGGTATTATTACGTGGCTACTCACTGCATTGGGTGCGGCTGCTGTGTTTGTATTCAAATCCGTTAATGAACGCATATTAACTTCAATGCAGGGCTTTGCTGCTGGGATTATGATTGCCGCCAGTTTCTGGTCATTATTACAACCTTCAATTGAATATGGTAAAGATGGTAGTTTACCTGCCTGGTTACCTGCTGCAATTGGTTTTTTATTTGGTGGCATCTTCATACGTGCCCTCGATTCAGTTATCCCCCATTTACACCAAAGAATTGGAGATAAAAGTCAATACCGTGAAGGTGTAAAAACGTCATTAAGTAAGAATACACTCTTAGTACTTGCCATTACGTTACATAATATTCCAGAAGGTCTATCAATCGGTGTTGCTTTTGGTGGTATCGCGACTGGTAATAGCCAAGCAACATTTCTAGGTGCTTTGGGCTTAGCAATAGGGATTGGGATTCAAAATATTCCAGAAGGTGCAGCATTATCTATGCCAATCAGAGCTGCTGGCGCATCTCGTTGGAAAGCCTTTAATTACGGCCAAGCTTCTGCAATTGTTGAACCCATTTTTGCTACGATTGGTGCGGCGTTAATATTAGTGATTACGCCTGTGTTACCATATGCTTTAGCTTTTGCAGCTGGCGCTATGATATTCGTTGTTGTCGAAGAGCTCATACCTGACTCACAATCTGGTAATAATACAGATTTGGCAACATTAAGTTTAATGTTAGGCTTTACTATTATGATGATTTTAGACGTTGCGCTTGGCTAATTGATGTAAATAGCATAAATATTTAAATTATATTGTTCTATATTTTGTTAATACCACTACTGATAATGGGTATCTAAATTATGTAGTATGTTACAAATTAATCATGAAACAACGTCTAGAAAGTTAAGTTTTAGACAAAAAAGCAAATTCTATTGAAATACGATAGAATTTGCTTTTTTTATGATTATTTAAATCTTAGTTAATTTGGTTTAGTGATTTTAATTAAATGATATGGAAGTGCCTTATTTTTAAAGTATTCCAATGTTAAATTACATATAAATACAATGTATTTTGACGAGACCCCTATGTTGATTATTAATGCACATAAGTGCTAGCGCACTTATGTAAGAAATTCTAAAGATGAACGACGAATGACGTTGTGTGCGGGGCCCCAGCAAAGAGATTTCCAACATGAAAATCTACAAGCAAAGCACGTTGAGCAAGCAACCAACAATTCGGAGTATCGCAAATAAAGAAGCCAGTAAATGAATTTGTTAAAACGCATTTACTGGCTTCTTACTTTTACATTAAAACCAGACACTGTTTCAATTATTTTTGATTACCTTGTGGTCCAGTTTTATACTCATATTTTGATGGATTAATTTTCTTGAAATCAGGGTTGTTATAGAATCTGAACAAGTCACCATTTAAGACATTGTCACTCATTTCTAAATCTTTCTCAACCTGTTTCTTATTCTTTTCTAAATCTTTAGGTGGCGTTTCTAATAATTCGTTTGTTTTATTAGAATACGCTTTACCATTTACAAATTTATAGTCTTTCGTAATGAAGTCACCATTTCGGAATGGAATGACATCATCATGATCTTTAGACAACATATCCGTACCGAACATTAAGTAGTTTTTAGAATCAATTCCTACTAAATGTAAGATAGTAGGCATAACGTCTACTTGTCCAGCATATGTTTTATCTACTTTACCTTCTTTACCAGGAATTTTAAGCCAGAAACCTGTACGGTTTAAGTCCATAAATTTCGCTGGCGTAATCTTTTCACCTAATAATTTTTCCATTGCATTATTATGATTTTCTGAAATACCATAGTGGTCACCATAAATCATAATAACTGAATCATCATATAGACCTTTTTTCTTAAGATCAGTAATATATTCTTCAAGTGCTTGGTCTAAATAATGTGCTGTTTGAATGTAACCATCAACAGTTGAATCACCTGTATTAGGTTTATCAATATCTGCATCTTCTTCACTCAATGTGAATGGGTAATGGTTTGTTAATGTAATTAAGTGTGAATAGAAAGGTCCTTTCATTTTAGATTGATACTCTGCTGACTCTTTAAAGAATGGTTTATCTTTTAAACCTAAGTTGACAATATTGTCATCAGACATATCGTAGTATGTCGCATCATAGAATTTATCAATACCAAAATGTTTATAGACTTGGTCACGGTTCCAGAATGTTTTATAGTCACCGTGCATAACGTCAGATGTGTAACCTTGCTTTTGGTCTAAAATCGCAGGTAATGATTGGTAAGTATTATCACCTTTCAATGAAAATGCAGAACCCTGTGGTAAACCATAAAGGCTGTTATCCATTGTAAACTCAGCATCTGATGTTTTACCTTGACCTGTTTGGTGGAAGAAGTTTGGATAATATCTAAAATCATCATTGCCCGTTGATAATTTATTTAAGAACGGTGTGACTTCTTTACCATTGACCTTTTTATTGATTAAGAAAGTTTGGAAACTTTCTAAATGTATTTTAATAATATTTTTCTTCTTAGCAACGCCAAAGTACTCTGAATTTGGTGTTGTATTTTTTTGTTTCGTATAATTTAACACTTTAGTTAAATCATCTTCAGAAGCTAATGCTTTTTGTTGGTTATTTTGAATCGTCTTAACACCATCATAAACTGTGAAGTTATATGGACCTAAATATTTCACTAAATATTTATGGTCAAATGTACGTGTTAATAACTCAGGACGGTCTGTTTCAGCAAAAGCTAAATTTAAGAAGAATAATGCTACAGATGCAGCCATTACAACTGGCACAAACTTTTTACTGAAGACACGTTTATCCAACCAACTTCCTTTGAAAATAAGGATAAATAGATAAATAATTGTATCTATAAAGTAAACAAAGTCATACCATTTAAATGATGCGCCAACAGCACCACCCATAGACTCAACATTACTTGCTTGGTTAAGCGTACTGAATGTTAAAAAGTCTGAGAAGAATCTAAAGTAAACTACATTTGCATATAGCAAGAATGTTAGTAAAAATCCCCCAATAAAGATGAACCAATATGCTTTTTTCCCTTTAAAGAATAAGAACACACTTAAAATAAGCGCGATTAAACTATATGGATTCATCAATAGTATTAAGTTTTGAACTAGTCCTTTAACACCCAAAGAAAAATCAACATAATATGAAAAATACGTCTTCAATGTCACTGTAAACACAGTCAGTAAGAAAAACGCAAAAAGACTTATTTTCTTTTTGTGTAAACTCATGTATGTTTCCTCCGTTTATAGTTATTCAACTTTGAAGAAATGTTAAAGACTTAACTGAAGACTTAAACACTTACTCAAATATGACCGTTATGCAATTACTTACTCGTTTTTTAATTTCATTTATATTATTTATATTAATTTAAGCATATACCCTACAAATACATTTTACATTAACGATAGTTCATCAATAAATCGCATTCCCAATGTTCACTATACGTTTGTAATGCTTTATGTATATTATGTTGGATGCTATTTTATGTCATCATTAATGGCATATTAACAAATCATGAACTTTGTAATATTATTGTAATATTGCCCGTAGTTCAATATATAAATATATAGTATTTTTACTCATTTATCAAGAAAAAGCATTTTAATATAACGACGCTTTCATTGTTTGTTACAAAATAATGTCCCATTAAGACGATTCACTGATTTATTCATTATAGCTTCTTAATTGCATTTTTTAATCAGACCATAGTCCGACATAAATTATAAGTGATTTATTTAAGTATGTTGACTTTCATCTATCATGACTTATTTCATCATTTCTAATTGCATTCTGTATTCAATTCCGTGAAATAGTTGATTCATCCAATTACTAAATTTCACAACATTCTTTTCAGCAGTTTCGATATCAATAAATTGGAACTTCAAACGTGAGCCTTGTGGCTTCTGAGCAAGTTTAGTTAAATGGTAGCTTGCAATTGTACCAATTTGAGGATAACTTCCGATTGTATAATGATCATTTAATAAGATGATAGGTGTACCATCTCGCTTAACTTGAATCGTTCCTCTTTTAACTGATTGATGCGCCGGCATATCGTCGTAATATGCTTTGATCTTCTCACCATCTAGTAACATACCAACACGATTTGATTTATTCGTCACCTTATATTCTCCTCTAATAAAGTGAGATTGCGTTTCTTTATCAAAATCTTCTGTCCCTTTATTGGCAATAACATGAAACACATCAGAAACATAGTTGAATGACAGTGCATAACCGTCTATACCCCAATCAGTAGTACGTTTTTCTTTTAAATTTTCAAATAACTTTTGATGACGTTCTGTATAGTGTCGTTTCATTTCTACTTCATCGCCATTTTCAAGTTTACGCCCATGATAACCGCCGATTTTAACATTTAAATCTGTTGACGTTGATCCTAGCCAATCATCTAATTTGAATCCGCCACCGATTGCAAGATACACACGTGACGTTTTATTTGTTTCTTTAAAAGACAGGACGTCTCCTTTATCTAAAAGGTATAATTTATACGGTTTTACTTGCATAGTTTGCGTGTAAGCTTCAAAGTTATGACCTGTTAAAGCAATTAATGTAGGCTCAGTAAATCGAATTTTAGCCATAATGTGTGTCATTTCAAGCGTTGCTTCATTTTTATTATTAGCAACTAAACGATTTGCGATTTCATGACCTAGTGTGTCTAACGCACCACACGGAATAACACCTGCATATTCATATCCATGACGTCCAAAATCTTGAAAGCTACTAAACAAACCGGCTTTTTCTATTATGATTGACATGGTTTAAATTCTCCTAATTCAATATCTTTGCGTTTCTGAGGTTTAAAAATAACATTGTCTCCTAATTTTAACAGTGTAAAATCATCTTTTTCAGGAGTGAATAATGTCATTGGCGTGTACCTTATCACTAACCAATCATTGTAGGTATCAGTTGTTACGATGCCGCACTTTTTCCCTTCAATAATAACTGAACCTGCAGTGACAAGCTTCTTCTTTTTACTCGTATGATTAACGTACAGTTCTTCATTCATTCCAGTTAAATATGGGAAACCCGGTGCATAGCCCATCATAGACACAAAATACGGTTTATCAGAATGTAATTGAATAAATTCATCTTTAGTTAACTTGTAATACTTTAATAAATCCGGTAAGTCTGGACCAAACTCGTCACCATAAATAATAGGAATTTCATAGGTCGTGCTTTCATCTTTACACGTTTCTAAATGTTTTAATTCTTCTTGTATTGAAGTGACTAATGCCTTCATATATTGAAAAGGTGAAGTAATATTATGATGTTTAATCATATCTCGAGCATCATAGCAAATCATCATATCTGATTCAGTAGGCACAATTTCTGTGATAAATGGTAATGCTTTCTTTAATAAATGATAACGTACTGCGATTAATTCAGTTGTTACATTTTTAGATACATCCTTTTCAACCGCAATTACAATTGCTTGATCTCCTTGACTATAAATCTTCATAACGCCACCTCAAAGTAATCATATTTAGTGATGATAAAATATATTTAGAAATTCCACCACATAGGGCATGATTGATTTAATTAACAAATAAACGAATACACATTGAATTAAAACGGTAACAGTTGCAACGACACGTGCCTTGATGAGTGCATTATTTTTTAAATATCGATCTGCTAAAAATTTACTTACCACATTTAAAATCACAATTATTGCAACCCATAATATTGTCATAGCTCACTCCGTTAGTTCATTGTTATCAATCAATTCGCATATACTTCCCATATTATTTTATAGATAAATAGATACATCGGCAACCTCTCGTAAACTATTTAATAAATAGATACGAATCTGTTGTTTCTGTATTTTGTCGATGAGTTCTGATTTAGTATAGTCTTTAATAACCAGTTTGCCTTGGTCCAAAAGGCTTTGACGCATACACCCTAATAAAAAATCATTATCATAGCTTGGCGTATAACACACACCAGCTTCTTCTATCATGATATTACCAATATCAAACTCCAGAATTTTACCAGTTTCATCATATAATAATACTAAATCTGTCTCATGATTGTGTGCTAAGTGTTGTCGTTGTGATGTCTTATTAATAACGTATTGGTCATTGCAATTCGACTGTGCCTGTTTAAATTTAGCCGTAAATAATGTTTTAGCAGGTAGGGGCTTAATCATATGGTCTATTTGGCCGGATTTATCTATTTCTATTTTCAGTCTATAGATTCCTTTGGGATGATGACTTATAACCTCATTGACGCGTTGCATCCAGACCTCTTTTGAAAATGAATACCCTAATCGTTCGCATGACTGTTGCACTCGTATCATATGATATTGAAGTCTAGGAATCTTACCATTATCTAGACGCATCGTTTCAAACAATTTCATCTATAGCATCTCCAATATCTTTGTTTTATCTCGAAACTCTTGAACTTCCTTTTCTGGTACCGAATCAATCGTAATCCCTGCACCTACACCATAGTGAACTTGATCATTTCGATACTCAAGCGTACGAATAGGTATATTAAATATCATTTTATCATCCGGACATAATAAACCGATTGTGCCACAATAAATATATCTAGGATGTGGCTCGAGTGCTTTAATATACGCCATCGTATTACGTTTCGGTGCCCCTGTAATGGAACCACAAGGGAATAATGCTTTTAAAATATCCGTGAGACGCACGTCATCTTGCAAGTGACCTGTAACCATACTCGTCATTTGATAAACGGTCTTATAGGTTTCAATAAAAAATGGCTTGTTTACGTGGATCGTTCCAGGTTTACAAATTCTGGAAATGTCATTACGCAATAAATCGACAATCATAACATTTTCAGCACGATCTTTAAGTGAATGCTTCAATGTGTCATAATTCTTTAAATCTTCATCGTCGTCATTGCTACGTGGCATAGTACCTTTCATTGGTTTACTTACAACTACATTTTTATGATGATCAAATTCACCTTTTTGGAAGAATAATTCAGGAGAAATAGAAGCAACTTTAACCTCTTCTACATCTAATAAAGCAGTGTAACCACCATTATTCGTTTGCGTTAAATAATAATATAAATCAGCTATCGGATAATATACATCACTCACTAAACGTGTTGTATAGTTCACTTGATACGTTTCGCCTTCAATAATTGCATCCTGAACGTGTTTAATTTTGTCTTCCATTTGTGCATCACTCTCCATGAATCGAAAGTGATGTTTAGGGATGTACTGTTGACTTGGATGTTCAGGTGACGTTTCAGCCATACTCGGACTAAAACTATATGCTAATGCTACGATTTGATGTGCTTCCAATTCATGTGTTGCCATATGGTGATTAAAATAACTTGCCGCTTCATATGGCAGATACAGTGCCACATAGCGTCCTTGTGCTTGCTCAGTCTGCGCAAATTGAATAACTTTACCGACCTCTTCCAGTGTATATGCCACCATTTTTGAGACGTACGTGTTAAAGCGCACTGCTATCGTTTCAAAATGATCAGGCGTTGTATAGTAACGATAATTAAACGTGATGTCCATAGTTTACGCGCCCACCTTTTCCAAAAATAATCGTATTTGCTCATGTCCGTATTCACTTAAAATCGATTCAGGGTGATACTGAACGCCAAATATAGGATAACGTTTATGTTCAAACGCCATTAAAATCCCCTCATTATTATGGGCGGAAATATTTAAAGACGCAGGAATATGTGTTTGATCCGCAATGAGTGAATGATAGCGCATTACTTTGAATGCTTGAGGAAGCCCTTTAAATAATCCTGTTTCATTATGCGTTAATGGCGTTGTATGACCATGGACCGGCTTTGCACCATGTACAATTGCGCCCCCATAATATTCGTACAAGAATTGAAAGCCTAAACAAACGCCTAATATAGGCACTTCCCCCTCAAACTGATTCATAATTTCCGTTAAAATAGGATAATCACTAGGTTTACCCGGTCCTGGCGAGATAACAATAGCCTCTACATTAGATGCCCTTATTTGCTCAACGGATACTTGATCCACTTCGTATACAACGATCTCATGCGCTGTCTCTGTCTTAAAATAATCTATCAAATTATATGTAAATGAATCTTTATTATCTATAACTATAATCATGCATGTCGCTCCAACTCTATGTTAAATAATTTCATCTCTTACCTTATTATAAATATTAAACTTTTGAAAATGTAAGGGTTTACCTTTATATTGTACTAAATTATAACTTGATTTTAAGAAATGAATGTATTACGCTAACTAGCGTACAAAAACTCAAAAGAGGTTCCTAGCTGAAACCCTCTATAAAAAACTAGACAATTTACGAAATATTTAGTTTGAAAGTTAAGCTTCTTTTATATAACTGATTACAATGTTTCTAAGTCTATCTTTTTTATAGAGATAGACTTTTTTTATGTTCTCATGGCTAGGTTAGAGACGGCATAAAGTATCATTCTAATCTTTTCAAAAAGGAGAATATTCATGACAAACAAAGATTTAAATAAGGATAAAGCAATTGTAGTATTTAGCGGAGGGCAAGACAGTACGACGTGCTTATTTTACGCTAAAAAGCATTTTAAAGAGGTTGAACTTGTAACATTTAATTACGGTCAACGCCATGATACAGAAATTGAAGTTGCGACACGTATCGCTAAAGAACAAAACTTAAAACATCATATATTAGACATGTCATTATTATCGCAATTAACTCCAAATGCCCTAACACAACATGATATGGACATTGAAACGGGCGAAGATGGGATTCCAAATACCTTTGTACCAGCACGTAATTTATTATTCTTATCATTTGCTGGCGCATTAGCATATCAACGCAATGCTAAACATATCATTACAGGGGTGTGTGAAACAGACTTTTCTGGTTATCCAGATTGCCGTGATAGCTTTATTAAATCTATGAATGTAACACTTAGTTTATCTATGGATAAAGATTTCGTTATCCATACGCCCTTAATGTGGTTAGATAAATCACAAACTTGGGAACTTAGCGACAAATTAGGTGTGCTAGATTATATTCGATACAATACACTGACATGCTACAACGGTATTATTGGAGATGGTTGTGGCGAATGCCCTGCATGTCATTTACGCCAACGTGGCCTACAACACTATTTAGAAACTAAAGGAGCGAATTAAAATGATGCAACAACTTTATCCAACTGTTAATCATCCTTATAGTTTTGAACTTAATAAAGATTTCAACTTTTCAGCGGCGCACTACATTCCAAGCGAAGATGCTGGTAAATGTATGAGAACACACGGACATACTTATTTTGTCAATTTAACAATTGCTGGGGATCATTTGGACCACAATGGTTTCTTAATTAATTTCAGTGAATTAAAAAAATTAATCCATGATCAATTTGACCACTATCTATTAAATGACTTACCTCAATTTAAAGATAAAAGTCCTTCAACGGAGGTTGTGGCGCAAACGATATATAAAATGGTACAAACACACCTCCAAAGCTACGATAATCACCCGCAATGTGTACAAGTCTACTTACGTGAAACACCAACAAGTTATGTAGTATATCGTCCAAAGGAGTTTAAATAATGACAGCTAAAATTCCAGTACTTGAAATTTTCGGACCTACGATTCAAGGTGAAGGACGTGTTATCGGTCGTAAAACAATGTTTGTTAGAACTGCAGGTTGTGATTATCGTTGTAGTTGGTGTGACTCTGCTTTCACCTGGGATGGCAGTGCCAAGGAAGATATTCAATTAATGTCTGCTGAAGAAATTTATCATCAGCTAAAAGCGATTGGCGGTGATTGTTTCGATCATGTTACGATTTCTGGCGGTAATCCGGCACTCATTAAAGGGATACAAGAATTAGTTGATCTATTTGAAGAGAAACAGATTTATACCGCATTAGAAACACAAGGAAGCAAATTCCAACCGTGGATGAGACAAATTAACGACTTAACTATTAGTCCTAAACCACCAAGTTCTAATATGACTCCTAACATTGACATATTAGATAGCGTCATTGAACAATGTATTGCTTCAACCCTTAATTTAAAGGTCGTTATTTTTGATGATGCAGATTATGATTTCGCTAAAATGATACATCATCGCTACCCAAATATTCCTTTTTATTTACAAGTTGGTAATCCATACTTAGATGATGATGTAGACAATCATACCGATAAACTTTTAAATCGATATGAAACATTAGTTGATAAGGTTATGACGAGTGATGATATGAATCGTGTCTATGTTTTACCACAGCTACACACACTCTTATGGAGCAACAAAAAAGGCGTTTAATCAATTCATTATAAATGAAAAATATTTTCTAAGTGTTTTGAAATGATTAAGTTTGTTTTAATTGGTATAATGTTCTAATGAACTATGTGAGATAGGAGTACAACATGATTATATATGTATTGATTAATATCGCCGTTGTGCTTGGCATACTCGGCTTTGACTTATATAAGCACCAATTCAAACAACTCAAATTCAGCTCCGTATTAATAGCTATAGCGATTAACGCTTTAATTAATGCTATTGTCATTGACAAATTTAATTTTATAACAATAAGTTCAATTGCCTTTTTTATAGGTTGGATGGGACTGCAATATTATTTAAATCATCAACACTATACTTTTATGATTTCCGAATATAAATCGATTGCTTTAATATTTTCGATCATTGTAAGTTGTTCATTATTTATCACTTATGGTTCAAGTGATCAATCAATTTACATGTCCGTTCCATATTTAGCACCAACCATATTTTTAATAGGCGCAAGTGCAATATTTTTAGGTACCTTTCCTAAAGGTGAACTTGGCATATTTAAATTCATAAACAAACTTAAGTTTCCAATTATGATTGGCTACATGCTTATTATTATGTCTATTGTATTATTAACGATTTTGACACCTTTTTGGTATGTTTTCTTAATTATATATGTACTATTTAGTGTTTATCTTGCTTGGCAGTTGAAACACGCTAAATTAAAACAACATTTAACACACAAATAAACGCTTGAAGTTCTTATTAATGAAACTTCAAGCGTTTATTTTATTTAATGTACTTTTTCATTTTCCTGCTCAACTAATTTGAGATCGTAGGAAGGTTCTTTTAAATTTGATGCTTGCACAATGTATTTAGGTCTTTGCTTAACCTCATAATAAATACGACCAATATATTCTCCTACCACACCTATAGACATTAATTGAATGCCGCCAATGAGTAGGACTGCTGCTATCGTTGTAAAATAACCTGGATTATTAATACCATTTACCATGATACCTATCAACAAATATAGGATATAGACAATACTTAAACTGAATATAGTCATTCCAAGGTAAATCATCGCACGTAAAGGTTTATTATTAAATGAAATGAGCCCGTCAATGCCATAGTTTAGTAATTTCGTGAATGTCCATTTAGAATGACCGGCTTCACGTTCAACATTTTGATATGTAAAGATTTTAGTATTATATCCTATCCATTCAAATAAACCTTTTGAAAAACGATTATATTCTTTAAGTGAAGCGATTGATTTAACTGCACGTTGACTTAATAATCTAAAATCTCCGACACCATCTATAAATTCAATATCCTCGACAAAACTGTTAATCAATTTATAGTATAGCTTTGTCATTGATTTCCGAGCGATATTTTCTCCAGTTCTATCACGCTTAGCGATAACCTGGTCATAGCCCTCTTTGAATCCCTCTATCATTTGTGGAATAAATTCAGGTGGATGTTGTAAATCCCCATCTACCATCACTACAGCATCACATTGTACACTATGTTGAAAACCAGCTATCATTGCTGATTCTTTACCGAAATTTCGGCTGAAAGAAATATATTTAACATGTTGATCTTCGCTTGCTAAATGTTGGACATGGTCGATAGTATTATCTTTACTACCATCATCGACAAACAATAGGTCATAATCATACCCTTTGTCCAAACTATCTTCCATCAAAATTTCAGTCAATTTGTCGTACGTTTTTGTTACGACTTCACCTTCGTTAAAACAAGGCACAATGACTCTGATTTTCATTAAATTACATCCTTTTCATCATTCTTATTACTATTTTATCAATAAAATTGACAACTATTCTACTAAAAACTATGCAATTAACAAATAATTAATAAAAATTAAATGAAAACAATACAATTATTCTATATTTTATCTATCCAATTGAGTTAAAGAGACAATGCTATTTCAAATCGCCTATGCTAACATCATCAGGGTCTTTACCTTGGCGCGCGTTACGATTTAAACTATCAATTTCTGCGATTTCTGTAAGTTCTAAGTTAAAGTCAAATATATTATGATTTTCTCGAATACGTGATGGTGTTTTAGATTTTGGAATAACAATACGATTATGCGCAATATGCCAACGCAATACGATTTGTGCTGGTGTCTTATCGTATTGTTTTGCTAATTTAGTAATTGTTGGGTCTTCTAGTAAACCTCTGTTTCTCATTAATGGCATCCATGCTGTCACGACTATATCATGTTTATCACAGTAATCTTGAACATCTTGTTGATTAAAGTAAGGATGAACTTCAATTTGATTGACTTGCGGAACAATAGTTGTTTCACGCATCAATGTTTCTAAATGATGCACTTTAAAATTACATACACCTATCGCTTTCACTTTACCTTCTTCATATAATTTTTCTAGTGCTTTATACGTTTCAATATAAAGTTGATCGTTCTCACAAGGCCAGTGAATTAAATATAAATCGATATAGTCTAAACCTAAATTGTCTAATGAGCGATTAAAATACTCAAGTGTACGGTCATACCCTTGGTGATCATTCCATAATTTTGTTGTAATAAATAAGTCTTCACGAGGTACACCACTATTTTTTAATGCTTTACCAAGTGCCTCTTCATTCTTATAAAAATATGCTGTATCAAATGCACGATAACCATCGTCTATTGCAGACTGAATCGCTGTTTCCATTTCTTCATCTGAGACTTTATAAACACCTAAGCCGATTTTTGGCATTGGATAACCATTATTTAAAATTTGTGTGTCATTCACCATTCTATCTTCTCCTGACTTTTCTATTAATGTTTTACATTATCATCATTTAGGATAACTCAATTGCAATAGGATAGACAAATAAATCGTATGTAATTTAAATATACAGAAGAAGGGAGCGGGACAGAATTTTTTAATTCGTCGTCCCACTCCCAACTTGATTTAAGCGCCTTCTCAGTTCAGTCAACTACTGCGAATTTGCCAAGTAGCATTATCATAGTATTTATGTCTCAAATGCTACTTTCTTAATCATTTTAAATTAGTCATGTGTTTCGTCTTTTTTATCTTTTTTGTCTTCATTTTCATCTTCATCTCCACCGAATGTTGGTCGATTATCGATGAATTCATATTTAAGTACAACCCAAACTAATTGATGGTTATCCATTTCAGATACTATCCAACGATCGTATTGCGTATCGATATGATCTTCAACTTGTAGGTTAGTGTTATGGGCTTGAAGCCAACCACCTATAGTATCAATGTCTTCTGAATCTTCAAACTCAATGTCGAATTGTTCATTTAAGTCATCCAATAGAACGCGTCCATTAATTTGGTAAGTGTCATCGCCTAATTTAACAATGTCATTCACCTCATCATCGTCAAATTCATCTCGAATTTCACCTACGATTTCTTCAAGAATATCTTCCATTGTTAAAATACCAGCTGTACCACCGTATTCATCAATAATTAAACTGATATGTACGTGTTCACGTTGCATTCTAACTAATGCATCACTAATGCGTGTTGTTTCTGAAATCATTGGCAGTTCATGGATATAATTGTTAATTTTAATCGGTTTACCAGAAGCGTATTCTGTTAAAAATTCTTTAACATTGATGAAACCTTTGATATGGTCTTTATCTCCGTCTTCAGTAATTGGGTAACGCGTAAATTGATGTTCTTTAATCGT
This sequence comes from Staphylococcus sp. GDX8P54P, assembly GCF_017893165.1. Classification (NCBI taxonomy): domain Bacteria; kingdom Bacillati; phylum Bacillota; class Bacilli; order Caryophanales; family Staphylococcaceae; genus Staphylococcus; species Staphylococcus sp. GDX8P54P. Next base: position 88,143 of record NZ_JAESMM010000005.1, on the reverse strand, counting down.
CTCTAATAATTCATCAACATTAAATGGTTCATTTAAAGTCACCATTTGAGTACGTGGTACCATGATATCTTTTGCATGTCTTTCATCAAATTGAAAGATATTTTGCATATAGTTTAATTCTGTTTGGTTGATTTCGCCACCATTATAACTGTTGTTAATAATGATCTTAATTTCTTCTTCAGACATAGCATCTGTTTGAGCATCAGGATCAACGCCTAACATTCTAATAATTACACGTGCTGAACCATTCATTAACCAGATTAAAGGTTTCATTATATTACCAAAGTAATACAATGGTCTTGCGTATGTTAACGCTAACTTCTCGGTATGCTGAATCGCAATCGATTTCGGTGCTAATTCACCTAATACAACGTGTAAATAAGTTACGACTATGAATGAAATCACAAATGAAATCGTTGTAGTTAATGCATCAGGTAATTGTAATAAATTAAAAATAGGATGCAACAATTTCTCAAATGTCGGTTCTCCTAACCAACCTAATCCTAAAGAAGTAACTGTAATACCTAATTGGCAGGCTGATAAATAATAGTCAAGGTTTGCAATCATCTTTTTGACAATTTTAGCACCACGATTACCCTCTTCAGCGAGTTGTTCAATGCGCGTTGAACGCACTTTAACTAATGCAAACTCCGATCCTACGAATACTGTTGTTAATGCGATTAATAGAAAGAATATTACTAAATTTATTATGGTCACTGTTTCCAATTAATTCCCTATTTCTAGGGATTCACCTCCAAATATTATGTGTCCCATATGGGTAACACGGATTTATTGTGTTTTGCTTATTAACAATATATGCACATGTTAAGACCTTCCCATTGCGACACCCCCGAAAAAATGTATTACTTTTATTTTATCATATATCAATTACAAATAGTTGATTGTAACCCTTTTGATTAAAAAGTTACAACTTATCATTTAAAACTAATATTGCGTAATAGTCAAGAAAGGTAAGCGTAAAGTGACAGAAACCAACGTACAATGAACCATCATACAAAAACGGTACCCTAATCGAAGTACTTTTGCCGGTCATTAAACTTCCATATTTAAAGCTTAAGACTTTATTACTCATTCTCTTGCCTTCTTATTCTATATTCTCATATGTTTACCCATTTTTGTATGTTTTAACATTCATCATTCAATAAACTAACGATTTAGTTAAATCATACTAATTTTAATTATAAGTACTTGACTAACCGTTTAAAAGGAAGCAGAACAGCATTCTTTTTAAATCCGTTATCCCCCAGCTTGCTTTGCTTATAGCATTTCTTGATTGAATTCTCCTTGCTAAGCAGGCCCACAAAAATGACTAGAACCGAGAAAGCTTACACCTTCTCGGTTCTGTTAGCTACTGCAAATATGCAAAATAGCATCGTTATATTATTTATATCATAAACTCTTATCGCATCTATTCATCCATAGCTTTTGATGCTTCAATTTCATTTTCAGTAACTTTTGGTTTTAATAAACCATACATAATTGCTGAAACAAGTGTACCAACAATCAATGCAATTAATGTTTGTAAAATATGACTAAAGTCTGTTGCCGCAATTACGATAATACCACCATGTGGTGCATTGATACTTGAACCAAGTGCTAATGCAATTGCACCACCTACACCTGAACCAACCATCATTGATGGAATCACACGTAATGGGTCAGCTGCTGCAAATGGAATGGCACCTTCAGTGATAAATGATAAGCCCATTACATAGTTTGGCACGATAGAACCGCGTTGTTCTTTAGTGAATTTACGTTTAAAGAATACCATCGCTGTAGCAATTGCTAATGGTGGAATCATACCACCAACCATTGCTGCTGTAATTGGTGCTGCATTACCTTCTGTTAATGCGGCTGTCGCGAATACATAGGCTGCTTTGTTAAATGGTCCACCCATATCGATGGCCATCATAGCACCAATAACTAATCCAAGTAATACAATGTTAGAACCTGATAAGTTATTTAAACCGTTAAGCAATAAGTTATTTAACCACGCTGCTGGCGGGTTGAATGCATATATCATTAATAATCCTGTGATTGTTACACTTAATAATGGATAAATTAACGTTGGTTTTAAACCTTCAACTGCTTGTGGTAAACCACGCGTAATATATTTAATACCTTGAGTTAAGTAACCTGCTAAGAAACCTGCAATGATACCGCCAATGAACCCAGAACCACCAGAAATAGCTAACATACCACCTACTAAACCGGCTGCAAATCCTGGTTTATCAGCAATACTACGTGCAATGAAACCAGATAAAATTGGAATAATTAAAGCAAAGGCACTTTTATTACCAATATTCCATAATTGTTCAGCAAAGGCGTTATGTTCAGCACTTTTTGGATCAAATGAGTTCGCACCGAATAAGAATACGATTGCCATTAAGATACCACCAGCAATAACAAGCGGTAACATATTAGATACACCATTCATTAAGTGTTTGTAGAATGCTTTACCAAAGCTTTGTTTTTCATTACTTTCACTATCTTTTGATTTTGAACTTCCACCGCGTGCAACAAATGGTTTACGGCTTGTATCTAACGCTGTATTAATGAGTTCCTCTGGTCGTTTAATACCATCAGCTACGGGTACTTCTACAACGTTTTTACCATCGAAACGATCTGTTTCAACATGCACGTCTGCTGCAACAATAATACCTGTTGCGCGGTCTATATCTTGTTGTGTGATATGGTTTTTAATACCGCCTGAGCCATTTGTTTCAACTTTCATTTTAATGCCCATTTTATCGGCTTGCTTTTTCAATGCATCACGAGCCATGTACGTATGCGCAATACCTGTAGGACATGCCGTTACTGCTAATACGTATGGTTCATTTGAATCTGCCTCATTACCGCTACCTGCTACAGTTCCTGATGAAGCCGCTTGTTCTTGCGCTTCTTGTTCTTCTTCTTTTGTAGCCTCGTCATCCGCATTATCGATAATTTGTAAGACTTCTTCGTGCGAATTAGCGTGCAATAAACTTTCTCTCACTTTATCATCCATTAAAATGCCTGATAATTTTGCAAGGGCATCTAAATGTGTTTGCGCACCACCTTCTGGTGCAGCAATCATAAAGAATAAATGTGCTGGTTGACCATCTAAACTTTGATAATCAACGCCCGCTTTAGATTTACCAAACGCAATAGCTGGAGATTTAACCGCTGCCACTTTAGCATGTGGAATGGCGATACCTTCACCTATACCAGTAGTACTTTGAGATTCACGATTGTGAATGGCCTCCTTAAATTGTGCAATATCACTTAATTTCCCAGCTTTATCTAATTGATTTACTAATTCTTCGATAACGCCATTTTTATCATTTGCTGCCAAGTCCATTGCTATGGTTTCTTTAGTTAGTAATTCTGTTATTCTCATTTATTTCACTCCCCATCAAGTAACGTCACTGTAACTTGTGATTTTATTTTTTCAATACCTTCTTTTGTTGCCAAGTCCTCTGTAAATGCTGTAGCTGTTCCTGAAGCGACTGCTTGTCTAAATGATTCCTCAAGTGTCAATCCTGATTCAAGACCAGCGACCATTCCTGCAACAGTACTATCGCCTGAACCCACTGTATTGATCACCGTACCTTTAGGGTTCTGAGCTTTAATACTACGTTCGTTATCAATATAAATCGCACCATCTCCACCTAAAGATATAATGACTGATTGTGCGCCTTCTTTTAAGATTTCACGACCATATTTAACAACATCTTGGTCACTTTCTACAGTCATATCAAACATTTCTTCTAATTCATCTTTATTAGGTTTAATAAATAATGGCTTATATTTTAATACTGTATTCACTAAATCTTTTTCAGCATCGACCACTAATTTTGCTCCCGTTTGCTGCGTGATTTCAGCAATCTGCGCATAAGCATCACTCGGAATACTCTTTGGCACACTGCCAGCAACAATCACGGTATCTTCGTTCGTTGTCAGTTTAATTTGATTTAATAATGCTTGAAATTGATCATCTGTGATTGATGGCCCAGGTGCATTAATTTCTGTTTCATCTCCAGACTTCAATTTGACATTAATACGCGTATCTTCATCTACTTTAATAAAGTCCGTTTTAATATGGCTTTTTTCGAGTGTTTGTGCAATAAATGCTCCAGGAAAACCACCAGCAAATCCTAATGCAGTAGATGAAACACCTAAAGTTTTTAATACACGTGAAACATTAATGCCTTTCCCACCTGCAAATTTATAAGTAGATGTCGCTCTGTTTAATCCTTTTAATTCAAAGCCATCAGTAAACATAATGTAATCTATCGATGGATTGAACGTAACTGTATAAATCATGATTAACCTCCAATGAATGCATATTTCTCTTTATATTTACTAAAATTTAAATGTGCTACTGTTTGTTTAGCTATGATCATTTCAACATGGTTATCACTAATTGGAACGTGCGCAAAATAAACAGCACCTATTTTTGAATGATCAAGTAAAACATATGATTGATTTGCTTGTTTCATAGCCTTTTCTTTAATTAATGCCTCTTTTTCATCTGGGGTTGTTAGACCGTGTTTTAAATCTAAACCATTCATTCCAAGAAATGCTTTATCAAAGCAATAACGACTTAATGTATCAAGTGCACTGGCACCTACAGTTGCAAGTGTTGTTTCTTTAACTTGTCCACCTATCATTAATGTTTTAATGCCTTGTTTAAGCAACTTTTCAACATGGGTTAATCCATTTGTAACCACTACGATATTTCGCGCTTTTATAAATGGAATCATTTCAATTGTTGATGAACCAGCATCCATAAAAATGCAGTCATTGTCTTGAATGTGTTTGGCTGCAATTTGACCAATGACTCTTTTTTCTTTTAGATTTCGAGACATTTTATCCGATAGAATCGGCTCATTGTTTCTATTACTATTTAATGTTGCTCCTCCATGAACTCTTTGAAGTCGACCTTGTTGTTGCAATTTCGATAAATCTCTTCTAACAGTTGAAGCGCTGCAACCTGTTCGCTCTATTAATTCTTGGAGTGTAAGAAAATCTTTTTTTCTTAATTCCTGAAGTATTAAGTCATGTCTTTTTTCAGAAATCATATAACCACCCCGCTTCACCTCACATTATAATGTGTACGCTTACAATTTTCAATCAAAAATCGTCAAAAACAATCAAAAACATTCATTTCAATTTAAAAATTAACAGATATTACACAATTTGTCATCCCATTGGTAATATCTGTCACTATATTGCTATTTTTGAACGATGTCTTCTAATTGAGCATTTGTCATTGACACTAAATCTTCTAGTTGCAATACAATTTGAACACCTCGTTGTCCACCACTCACTATAATTTTGTCTCGTAACGATGCAGATTGATCAATCGTCGTTGGGAATAAATGTTTCATACCTATCGGAGAACACCCACCACGTATATAACCAGTCACTTGTTTTAAATGATCTAATGGCATAAGTTGTAATTTCTTTTCATTAACAACATGTGCCGCTACTTTCATATCTAATGAACCACTTACTGGAACTACAAACACAAAATGCTCGTGCGCAGCGTTTTCTAATACAAGCGTTTTAAAAACATCTTGGACATTTTCACCGACGAGTTCTGCAACGCGTTCACCATCCATATGACCTTCTTCAACTTCAAATGTTTTAACTTCATAATCTATTTTGGCTCTGTCTAACATACGCATTGCATTTGTTTTCTTGTGTTTCATTCACATTCACCTCTATTCGTCTTTACCTATTATATTACTACCTTGCTATAAAAAATAAAAATAGCGCTCTTCTCTACTATTAGAAAAGGCGCTATCATTGTGCGTTATTTGATGATGTTTCTATTTTACCCGTTTTATTTACTGCAATATTACTATTTGGCGATGAATGATGTGTATTCAATTGATACGTAATATCTTGGTTGGTTTCACCGCTACGCTCTAAATTAACAACTTTGCCGTATTGGTGATTTGTATAATTTTGAGCAATGATTCTACATTCTTCTGAAGAATATTCATGTTTGTTGCGCTTGTCGTTATCTCGCGTAGTTGAATCTAATTTATTATAATGCGCTTCTATTTTACGTTCATTGACGTCTTTTTCTGATGCTTTAGCAGTGTGGCTTGTCGTTATATTTAACATTTTCTCTGCTGCAGAAACATTATTCATCTTTGAAAATGTAGAAATCGTTTGATGTACTTTTGCTAAGGCATTTTGATTCGTAGCTATGAATAATAAAAACGCTAAACAAATTGATAGAATAACAGCTACCATACCTAAAAGTATGTTTTTTAAATTCATCTCCTTATCCACATTTCTCTCTAAATTTTTATTTATCTTAACATATAAATTGAGTAAAAATAATTATGTAGACTGCAATTTAAAATAACTGTAATCTTTGTAATACTTCTATTAATAAACGACGCTATATTGTTACAATTTAACAACCTAAATGTAAAAATAAGCAATGACATCATCATTTAATCATTTAAAAACGAATAATGTCATTGCTTATTAGATTTAATATTCATATTATCATTTTTTACGACTATTAATTATTTCGCAGCACGTTTTCGACGTCTTGTTGCTTGCAGTGCTTTTTCAACAAAAATAATCACTATACCAAACAACATGACTACAATAGCCATATACAATGGGAACTCTACGTTAACATCAAACAGGGCACCTGCCACTAACGGACCAACAAAGTTCCCCATACTTGTAAATGTGGAGTTTAAACCACCAGCAAAACCTTGACGATTGCCTGCAATATTTGAGTAATAATTGGTAAGTGCAGGACGGATTAGATCGAAACCAATGAAAACAATGAAACTAATAAACATGATTGTCCAGTAGCTATGTGACACTATCAACAAGCCAAGCACAATCGCTGAATATAGTAATGACCAAATAATAAAGGTTAATTCAGTCATATATTTCATAAATTTATCAAAGAAGAAGACTTGGAATAGTGCTCCGGCCACACCGCCTCCAACAATTGCGATGGATATATCTCTTGGCGTATAGTTAGCTTTTTCAGCTGTATATAAAGAGAATAAAGTTTCAAATGCTGATAGTCCAAAAGCTAATACCAGCGTCAAAATAATTGGTGTAATAAATACTTTCCAGTTAATTTTAGTAAATACTTCCGGCTCAATTGTTGTGAAACCATCTGTTGTTTCTTTGCGCGGATTATGAATTAATAATAAAGACATGATAAAGGCTACTACACCCAATGCACCCGCAAAGTAAAATGGCGCACGATGTGAGAATTCTGCTAAAAATCCTCCAATTCCTGGACCTAAAATAAAGCCTGAATTAATAATGGCTGACATATAACCGAAATTCTTTGCTTTGTCTTTTGCTGGTGAGATATCTGCAATCATACCTGTTACACCAGGCATAACCATTCCAGCACTAAAACCACCTAATATACGAGAAGCAATGAGCACAGGAAAATGATGACCAATCGCAAATAGAAATTCAGATATAGCAAATAAAACTAAACCAATGCAGATAATTAATTTTTTACCAAGTTTGTCGGCCATCGTACCGCCAAATGGTGAAATAATCATTTGAGACAAGGCAAACACTGCTACCAATATACCTAAGTCACTACCTTTTAGGCCTAAATCCTTTAAGTATACAGGAAGTACAGGTATAACCAGCCCGATACCTACAAAGATTAAGAAAATATTGAAGTACAATGTAAATAATTGTTTTTTCATGATGACACCTCATTTCATAAATAATTGGTAAATTCAATCGTCTCATTTAAATTTAATCTTGCTTTTGATTCAATCTAAACGAGCAATGTACAATGACATAGTTGAAAATTACATAATATTAGGACATTGTATACTATTTAACTTCTATATTACAATAGTAAAATTTAAATTCTAAGCAATTAAACTTACTGGCTAGTATAATAGATGTAACTAATCAAATTGAGGTGACAATGATGAAATATAAAAAAGATGATCAAACGTTTCTTTTAGTACTAGATAAAGGCGAAGATATTGTAGAAGCTGTTACACAATTTGCTGTGGAACAAGAAATGAAATTTGGATCAGTCAGTGGTATCGGTGCCTGTGATAATGTAACACTCAATTTTTATAATTTAGATAGTCAAAAATACGAAGCACGTGAAATTAAAGAATCTTTAGAATTAACAAGTTTACTTGGCAATATTTCTCACATAGATGATAAACCATTTGCCCATTTACACGGTACCTTTGGCACACGTGATTTCCAAACGTTAAGTGGTCATCTAACTCAAGCTGTGGTGTCAGCTACTGCAGAAATCGTAATCCAGATGACAAACTTAGATATTAATCGCACACATGATGAAGAAACCGGATTAAACTTATTAAGACCTTAATACAACGATAATAACCCATAGATAGCCTATTTAGTTACGCATCTATGGGTTATTTATATCTTCCTTCATTTTTTACAATGATTCATGCTACCTATTTAGATAAGATAAATGCTTTATTATTTGATTACCATTTAAGTAACCTTTATTATTAATCATTGACTAACAAAAATGAACATTTAGTTTTAAAGAAAGTAGTGTATAACATGACTTCGCGTTATATTGCCAGACTCTATTTTATAATCCTTTTCACATTCTCATTATTTGAAACACGTGTTTTTAACTTTATGAGCTTAAATCTATTTTTAGCATATATTCCATTTGAATTATGCTTACTATTACGCTTATTCAAACCAAGAAAAAATTATGAGTGGCCACTCTTTATCGTATTTGGTTTGATTTTTATATTACTAGTACCTAATACATTTTATATGCTGACAGATTTAATTCATTTAAATCAATTCACATTTGATTTTTATGTTCGATTAAATATTATGGAATGGCTATATTTCACCTACATATTACTAGGTGTTTTCTTAGCAATGTATTGTATGATTCTTATTTTTATAAATATTATGCATTTTACTACAAAAGTATGGCTTAATCGGACTTTAATTATTGTTCTTATGTTTTTAAATGGTTTAGGAATCTATATGGGACGCTTTTTACGATTCCATACTGTTCATTTAATTACTGAACCATTCACAATCATTCATCAAGTGATCACGTCTTTAAATACACAGACCATTACCTTTATTTTACTAATGGTTCTATTACAAACCGTTATCATTATCTTTGTGAAAGGAGTGAGGGTTGCTAAATGATTGGACATATGTTTATTCTTTTTCTCATTATTATATTGTTACAACTCATTATTGGTCATTTCTTTCATAAAAATGGTTTCAGCATGACACATAGCATTCTTCTCATGCTATTACCATTAGGGATTGGTTTGTATCTTATTCAAATCTTTTATTATGAACGTCACTATCCTAATTGGGAAGTGCCACTTGATATCAAATTAAGATTAAAATACATGTATATCATCACTTTCTTAGAATATGTGGCGGTTTATATTTGCTTATTCGCTTTAAAATAAACTCAAATCCTAGAACATTAAGACTAAGGAAATATGAAAATAGGCCTATTTTTCAAATGCTACGACAATCTAGAAATGAAATATAAATCATGTTGTAAAGGGCCCCTAATATAGAATATTTCGAAGGAAAATTCTATATTAGGGGCCCTTCGGCAAAGATGACTAGATTTGAAAGTAGCTTGATTTAAGCATCATTTCAAATTAGTCAGCCACTGCCAAAATAATAAAGTAGGCTGAAATAATTTGTTTTATCCCAGGCCCACTTCAATTATTTTAAAATTGCTTAAATACTGACATCACATGTGCTCTCGCTTCTTTATGATCCACTAAAGGCTTGGGATAGTCTTGTCCCAATTTAATTTCTTCTTGTTCCAATGCTTCTTCATGTTTGAAAGGTTCGTGTAAATATTTAGCAGTAACATCATTTAACTGTGGTATATATGTCTTAATATATAATGCGTCCTTATCAAATCGTTCACTTTGGCGACTTGGATTAAACATTCTGAAATATGGCGCAGCATCTGTTCCAGTTGATGCAGACCACTGCCATCCATGTACATTGGACGCAGAGTCGAAATCAATTAATCGTCTTCTGAAATAATCTTCACCCCACGTCCAATCTATAAATAAATCTTTCGTTAGGAACTGAGAAACGACCATTCTCATTCTATTATGCATAAATCCAGTTTGATTTAACTCAGACATAGCTGCATCAACAATTGGAAACCCTGTTTGTCCTTCACACCAGCGTTTAAAATTATTTTTATTATATGACCATTGAATATCACGATACTTCTCATTGAACGCCTCATGCGCAGTATGTGGATAAAGTGTCATTAATACATAATAAAATTCTCTAAACATAAGCTCTCTGATAAATTGTTCAATATTATGTTCATCCTCTTCATAAGCCTCTAACAATTGTGTAACAATTTGCTTAATATCTATTAAGCCATAAGCTAACACAATGCTGAGTTGGCTTGTTAAGACTTCAGGTAAATATTCACGATTGGTTTCATAATTTTGTATGTCTTGCTCAATGTAGTTATTCCAATTTTTTATAGCCTGTGATTCTGAAAGACCCTTATTTGAATAATCTTGTTTTAGTGTTTGCTGCGATTTGACACATAAGTGTGACAAATCACCTAATTCGTAATGATATGATTCATGTTGTCTTAGTTTAGAGCGATGTGCCTTGTAAAAACTCGTAAAGACTTTGTAAGGTTCACCTTGTTTATTCATCGTTGTGCTTGGTTTGAAATAGTGATTTGCACGAACGGTAGTAACCGTAATATTGTATTTGTTGAAAGCCTTTTTCAAATGACGAATGTCATAACTTTCATGATGATAGCTCATAATATCTCCAGCAATGACAACTTCGTCGATGCCCTTATCAGAACAAAAATCTCCTAATTCACGATAGTCTAATAAAAACGGTTCGATATCATACTGATGAAGTGCTTCAAGAAATGATTGCAAGACACCATAATAGTAATTTGCTTTCATTTCTGTACCATCTTCATCAAATATTTCCTGTGGAATAATAAGATAACATTTCTCAATATCTTCTTTATTTTGATTTATATATTCAAATAATGGATTATTATGAATTCTAAAAACGCGATTAAGTATTACACCAATAGTCATTATTTCACTCCTGTTATTAAAGGTTCATTAACTTTACCCTTTTTCTAACAATTTAAAATCCGCTTCATAGAATGATAATTTCAAAGAGCGTGTCACACTTAAACAAGTCCTAACCATTTCCAATAAGTCAAACTAAAAATTAGTACCAAGATATACGCAATAATCGTTAGCGGTACCCCAGTCTTCAAGAAGTCTTTGACTGTAAATGTCCCTGTTCCATAGGCAAGCATATTTTGTGGTGCACTCACAGGTAATAAGAACCCAAAGCTAATTACAAATTGTTGAATTAACACAAACCCAATTGATTGATCACCTAAATGTAATGTTGCTGTTAGTGATATAAAGACCGGAATAAGTGCAGATGATAGACTGGTTGCACTCGCAAACCCAAGATGAATTAAGATATTGAATAACGTTATTAGTGCAATCGTAGCGATTAATGGCATATGTTGTAATCCCATAAGCCCAAATGTTTTATCACTCAGCCATTGTGCAGCACCTGTTTTTAATAAAACATTACCTAATGAAATTCCTACACCGAAGACAATAATGGTTCCCCAAGGTATTGTTTTCTCTACACCTTTCCATGTAATCACACCAATCTTAGGCGTCAACATAATACCTAAAGCAATTAAAGTAATGGACGCAGAGTCTATGGGATGTAAGACCTTCTCAGTAGACCAGAAAAAGAGTAACAATACAGAAATAATAATAAGTCGCCACTCTCTATTAGAAACAGGTCCTAATTGATCTAATTCTGCTTTTATTAATGCTTTACCCCCTTCGATTTCTTTATGTTCAGGTGGCATTACTTTCATCATGACAAAGAATAATGCAATGGACATAAGTATAGACCATGGCGCCGCATATAAGAACCATTCGCCCCATGATACGTCATGTCCTAAGTTCTGGTTAATAAAATTTGTCGCTACGATATTTTGTGCAGCTGCAGTTTTTATGCCTATATTCCAAATGGAAACAGCTTGAACTGCAGTAATAATTAAAAGGGAGGCCAGTTTACTTTCTTTTGAAACTTTGAATGCAGCAATCATCCCTAATAAGATTGGTACAACGGCACCTGCTCTAGCAGTAGCTGAAGGAACAAAGAAAGCGAGTAATATTGAAACCAAAATAGCACCAATCACAATGTTTCTTGTTTTATTGCCAACAATAGATAACACGAGTAAAGCTAAACGTTTGTGTAATTGTGTTTCTTGCATAGCCGCAGCTAAAAATAATGCTGCCGCAACTAATGCAACCGCAGATGTTGAGAAGCCACTAAAGGCATGCGTCAATGCATTCCCAGTACCTAGCCAATCTGCGCCAGACAAGATTTTATCTCCTTCTTTTGGATTGCCTAACTTCTCTGACAACTGTTGAACTGGACTAAATCCACAAATTAAAATAATTAAACCTAGAATCATCGTTGCTGATACTGGATATGTTACAGCTTCTGTCACCCACATAATGACCGCAAACGCTAAGATTGCTAGTGCGCCTTTAGCCATAATCGGTAAACCTTCTGGTGTTGGTAATACTAAGATGCTGAATAAAACAGCAAAACTGATTATAATCCAAATTGGCTTACAACCACTTTTACGTTTCTTTTCTTTGTCATGCTTTAAAAGATTATCATTGTCCTGTATTGATTGTGCTTTCTTCATCATTACCCCTCCCTCAATTCGTCAATGTCAGTATATCAAGAAAGCGCTTTATCAAAGACGATTATGTGATAAAATACACAAAATAGTCACTTTTCAGACAATTAGAAACAAAAAAACTTTGCGATAAACATTTAATTGCTTATCACAAAGTTCATATCATTTAACATGTATTTATCTAACCAAAAATTTCACGATTTAGTCCAAAAACATATAATAATGTAAAGAATGTAGCTGCGCTTAGAATGGTTAAGATTAAGGATAAAATCAGCGTTCGTTTAAAACGATTAATGAATGCGATAAATAAAATCCCTAAATTATAAGCGAAAAAGAGTCCAAATAAAACCATTGTCACTTTAATATTGGTATAAAATATATTAAACAGCAGTACGATAATAGCAAAAATTGTATATGGAATCGTAATCCATCTAAATTCAAAGCGAATTTGCTTCGCACGTTTATCTTCGTTATTCATGGTCAAACCCCCCTATTTTCAATTATAAATGATTAAAAAGCAAACGCCTATGTCATAACTGTGACAATAACCTATTTAAGTAAATTGAATCATATCAAGTTGATTACGTAATCGATTCGTATCTAATGCCTCCCCGATGATGACAATTGTCAACGGCACCTCTTTGTCGATAATGCCATAATCAGGTAATCCCATAGCATATTGAAATTCATAAGTGACCTCTGGCAAATCTCTAAACGTCACAAAGCCTTTTAGTCGAAGCACACTATCTGGTAGACGCATAATAAATTGATAAAACAATTGGCGATCTATAGCAGTTGTAAATGTATATTGCATTGATTGTATACCATGATGATGGGCATGCTTATGTTGTTTTTCATGGTGCTGAATCGCATTAACATGAATTTGATCATATTGAAATTGACTGTAAGTGGTAACAATAACAGGCGCATTCGGATTGATTTGTTTTAGATTTTCTTTAATGTTATGGATGGCTTCTTCATCTACTAAATCAACTTTATTCAATATTATTGTGTCACTATAACTTAATTGTTCTTCTAATAATTGAGCAGTTGACGGACTATATACATCTTTCTTTATAAATCTTTGTGCATCTACAATACCAATGATTGTAGGTTTATGAACGTTATTTACAAGCATCGGATCTTGGCAAGCCGTATAAATCTCAAGCGGATGTGCTAAACCTGTGGCTTCGATTATGATATGACTGGTTTCTTGAAGTTCAATTAACTGCTTCATCTGATTTACTAAGTCACTATTTAAATCACAACACACACAGCCATTAATTAATGAACGAATGGATACGTCATCTCCAAGTAATAAACTATCAACGTCGAAACTGCCAAATTCATTCATAATAATTGTTATTTTCTCATCTTTTTTTAATAATTGCTCTATATAATGTTTTAGAAATGTAGTTTTACCACTTCCTAAAAAGCCATTTACAATTGTAATTGATATTTTTTCATTTTTATTATTTATCATTTTAAAATCTCTTTTCTTTTTAAAATTAATTCGAATATGATAATATATGTATTTATTTTAGATTACACTTGATTAAAATAGAAATATCTTCTAGAATTTAAACATACTTTAATTTTAGCATGGCATTGAGACGAAGTGTGTTGCAAGTTATATTTTATACAACATAGACGAAATTTAATCCGAAACATAGAGAGACGGATAGAATGTCTGGAGGAGAACTTTAATGTCTGAACAACATAATTTGAAAGAGCAACTCTGCTTTAGTTTGTACAATGCTCAAAGACAAGTTAATCGCTACTATTCAAATAAAGTCTTTAAAAAGTACAATCTTACTTACCCACAATTTTTAGTGCTAAGTATTTTATGGGATGAATCTCCTGTAAATGTTAAAAAGGTAGTTACAGAACTAGCTTTAGATACTGGTACCGTATCACCTTTATTAAAAAGAATGGAACATGTTGATCTCATCAAACGTGAACGTTCGGAAGTTGATCAACGTGAAGTATTCATTCATCTTACTGAGAAGAGTGAAAAAATCAAACCTGAATTAAGCGATGCATCTAAGAAAGTTGCAACTGCTTCTTCTTTAAGTAAAGATGAAGTACACGAACTTAATCGTCTATTAGGTAAAGTCATCGACGCTTTTACCGAGTCAAAATAAAATGACATGCTAATACTAAGCCAATTAAAGTTATTCGTTTCGAATCAAATTATAATATATTTATCAATAACGAAAAGCCTGAGTTATCTATCGTAGATATCTCAGGTTTTTCGTTTATAGCATATGTGCGCTAGTTCATTTTTAATAAACGACTCAAATAGTGATCACCTTGACTTAATTCATCATAACGTCCTTGTTCTTTCACTTGACCATCAATGAGAACGACAATCTTGTCAAAGTGTGGCAATAATTTCAAATCGTGTGTTGCAACAATCACTGTTTCAGCTTGTTCCTCAACCATTTGCATCACTTGCTTAGTGTTAACTTCATCCAATGCCGTCGTTGGTTCATCTAACAACCATACATTGGCATCTTTTAGAAATAGACGTGCTAGCGCAATACGTTGCATCTCTCCACCCGATAATGTATTTCCATCTAAAGTAATGGGTCTTTCCAAATTAAGATGGCCTAAATTCAATCTTGTTAAAACATTTTGAATAACACTATCATTATGATTCGTGAACATGTTAGAACGCAGTGTACCATCAAATAATTGTTGAGATTGTAGTAGTACATTAAGTTGTTCAAAGCGACTGTCTTCATTTAGATGTGAAACGTTTTGTCCATAAAGAGCTACTTGTCCACTATCAATATCATACAAGCCACTCATGATTTGTAGTAACGTGCTTTTCCCAGAACCTGATGGTCCAACAATTGCTATTTTCTCGCCGTTATCTACAGTTAAGTTTATATTGGATAATGTAGGCATTTCTTGATGTTCGTAACTAAATGACATTTCTCTAATATCATAAACACGGTGCTGCATCACTTCTAATGTTTGCTTCGATTCGTCCACTGGATACGACAACACATCATTCAAACTATGTAATGCTTCATCTGTATCCGCTTTATAGTATGCAAAGTTGCTCATCGGCACTGTTTGTTCAAATAAAGTTAACATCATCAATACAATACTCGTTAAGTACACCACATTTAATTGTCCTTCTTTAACTTGTAAAATGCCCAAGGCTAAAGTCGCAAATATAGCGAGCATAGCGATTAAATTGAGCATATAATCATATAATGTTAAAAATCGTGATTCTTTCGATTGCATGTTGTCATATGTTTCTAATGCGTGCATCAAATGATTACGATAGTCTTCTACGTTGTTAAAACGAGCTAACTCAGCATACCCTTCCTTGTAATCATAAAATTGCGTAATCGTAGTTTGTTGTTGCTGTGCAACTTGTTCCTTTAAATGGCCTACCCGCTTAGCACTTAACCACGGTACCAACCATAGTGAACATAACATACTTATTACGATAACAATCGCATGAACCGCACTAAAATAAATTAATGTGACAGCTGCAATAATTGCTGTGAAACCAATGACAACCGGTGGATAGTAGACTCGTAAGTAAATGTTTTGCAAAGCTTCTACTTTGCTTATCATTTTTGTTAGTAAATCAGCAGATGAATACTTACGATACAAATTAGGTACTCTTGGAATTAATTGCTCTAAAAATTGAACTCGAACATCTCGCAACATTGTAAATGTTGTTCTATGCGAGAGCAAACGTTCTCCATATCGGGCAATAGCACGTATAAACCCAAACATCTTAACTGATACAACCAACACCATTAATGCGTATAAAGGTGCTCCTAATGCACTTTGGGTTACCATATAGCCGCTTAAGAAGAACATTGCTAAGGCAACGATGCTCCCTATAACCCCCGTCAAGATGACTAATATTAAATCCTTATCCGGCCGAAATCGAATATGTGGTTTCATATGAGGTCACCACCTTTATCTAGTCTTACAGAAATCGTCTGGTCATCTTCAACTAAGTGACCCGCTTCAATAAATAATCGTCGTGTTGCTTGGCGAATCGTTGAATCACGATGTGCAATCATAATCATCGTTACACCATTAAAATGTTGAGCGATGACACGTTGAATGATCGTCTCCGTTTCTAAATCTAAGCCAGTCGTCGGTTCGTCAAACACAACTACATCAGGATGCATTAGTAACACTCTAGATAACTCGATACGACGCATTTGACCACCTGATAACATTTCGCCACCTTCACCAATTTGACTATAAATCCCCTTTTTTAGTGACAATACTTTCTCTTTTAAGCCAACCATTTCTAATACATGAAGGATTTGATCATCATCAACTTCTTTAAACATGGCGATATTATCTTTAATAGATGCCGAAAAAATATATGGCGTTTGACTCAACATTCCAATTTGATGAACATTGTAGTTAAACGTTACTTGGCCAGATGTTGGTCGAATCGTTTGAGTAAGTAGCTTTGCCAAAGTTGATTTACCTGCACCACTTGGTCCTACAATAGCGATAGTCTCCCCACTATTGATTGTTAAAGACATATCTTGAATCGCATAAGATGATTGATTCGGATAGTGATACGTTACATGAGTCATACAAATTTGAGGTTTCTGCTGTACTTTGACCTTCTCTTGATTTACAAGCGTTGCACTATCAGAATCTAAAAAGTCAAAAACGACATCACTCGCCCCCTCACTTTGCTTACCTGTATGGAAGGCTTGTCCTAAATCTTTAATCGCATTATAAAACTCAGGTGCTAATATGATGGCAATTGCCGCCGTCTTAAAATCAATGCTATGAAAAACCACAAGACTTAGCGCAGCTTCCAAAGCAACCAATCCAATACCTAACATACTAATGAACTCGAGCATTAAACTCGATAAAAACGCGCTTTTTAATATGCGCATCGTTAAATCACGAAATCGCGTACTATCTTCATATACATGTGCTTTCGTGTGTTCGGTCTGTCTAAAAAGCTTAAGTGTAATAAGCCCCTTAGACACATTGAGAAAACGCTGACTAAACTGATTTAAATACGTCATTTGATTTTTAGATTCATCACGCGTTTTAAGACCAAAAATAATGTAAAAAAGTGGAATGAATGGTGCTGTAACAATCATAATTAATGCGGTATTTAAATGGATGAAACACATTGCTATGATAATTATTAAAGGAATCATCATTGACTTAAAGACTTGTGGTAAATAGTTTTTAAAAAATGGAGACAGGCCGTCTATAGTCTCGGTTAAAATATTAATTTGCGTTCCCGTGGCAACGACGGTGTCTTTTAAAACAACTTCTTTGCGTAATTGATGTTTCACCTTACTAGCTAACGTATCACCTAATCGCAAGTTAATCATATTCAATGTTGCTCTTAGAATTAAGACGATTAAAATGATAATTAACAATGAAAAAATAGACGATGTATGATTATATAAGACTTGATCTAAAAAAGTCGCAATACTTATATTTTGAATAACGACAGTTATTGCTAGGCATGTGCTTACAATTCCCATTAACAATGGAAATATTTTATATTTAAAGACTAAATTCATTAATTTTTTCACTTTATCTTCACCTAATTTCCTATTATAAAAGGTTCTTATTGGTTTAGCATTTAATACCTTTTGAAAAACAGTGACAATATAATGAACATGTTATTAGATTATGTATTTTTGCTTTATATTCGAATTATTTAAGATATATGCGCCTCTTAAAGTAACCATTTCATACTTAAGACTGTTGTGAAATGCGCTGTTATACTAGTACATTGGAAAAGGTATAAAAATATATTGTAGGTCGTTAAACACTTTTCCACTTTTTAAATAAAAGTCTGCTCAAAGCATCACTAACATTTATACATAAGGCTTAAGTAGTTGCCTTAATATTATTAGCATAGATTTAATGCATTATGATATTATAGTAAAGTGAATTTTGACAACAATATATTTAAAGACAACAATATTTTAAATTTCTAATAAAAGAAAGAGGTTACTTATGATTATTATCGAGTTTATCAAGGGCCTTATCCTAGGTATCGTCGAAGGATTAACTGAATTTGCGCCAGTTTCATCTACGGGTCACATGATTTTAGTAGACGACATGTGGCTAAAATCGACTGAATTTTTAGGTTCTGAATCAGCTTTCACCTTCAAGGTTGTAATTCAATTAGGTTCTGTTTTTGCTGCAGCATGGGTCTTCCGTGAGCGTTATTTCGAAATGTTACATATTGGCAAATACAGAAAAACGTCAATTAATGAAGAATTTCGTTCTAAGCCACGTCGCTTAAACTTACTACACGTCTTAGTAGGTATGATTCCGGCTGGTATTTTAGGCGTCTTATTTGATGATTTTATTGAAGAACATTTGTTTAGCGTTCCTACTGTAATGATTGGTTTATTCCTAGGTGCAATTTATATGATCATTGCAGACAAATATAGCAAGAAAGTGACAAATCCTCAATCTGTTGACCAGATTAATTATGTTCAAGCGTTTGTAATTGGTATCTCTCAGGCAGTCGCAATGTGGCCTGGTTTCAGTAGATCTGGATCTACTATTTCAACAGGTGTCTTAATGAAGTTAGATCATAAGTCTGCTTCTGACTTTACATTCATTATGGCTGTACCTATTATGCTAGCTGCTAGTGCGTTATCACTATTTAAAAACTATCAATATATCGAACTTTCACATATCCCATTTTACTTAATTGGGTTCTTAGCTGCCTTTGTTGTCGGCTTAATTGCAATTAAAACGTTCTTACACTTAATTAATAAAGTTAAGTTAGTACCATTTGCAATTTATCGTATTGTATTAGTAATCATTATTGCTATTCTGTACTTCGGTTTTGGCATTGGCAAAGGCATTTAAAATTAAATTATGGTTAATACCATTGAACGAGAGCGGGACAACGAATTTATTTTAATTTCTGTCCTGCTCTCATTTTTTGCACTGAAAGACAATTTAATGTTCACGTCTATTGTTTATTCAAGATATTATGAGTGTTCTAGCTAGTTCCTTCGTTTAGTATCATGTATCATAGGGTAATGAAGATAAATAGTAAATCTAATGGAGGCAACGTGTATGGACAAAAAGAAACTCATTAAAACGGCAATTAATGTTTTACCAATCATTATTGTGCCACTAATTGTAGAACGTAAACGTATTAAATCTCACCCTGAGGTGCAAAAAGCAACAAACGCAACGTCTAATGCTGGTCACGCTATTGCGAATAAAGCATCAGATGCAAAAGACTATTTAGGAGACAAGAAACAAGAATTCGACAACAAGAGAGAATTGAAAAAAATTGCTAAAGAAAACGATCCTGAATACATTCAGAAAAAAGGCGAAAAATTAGCTAAGAAAAATTATAAAGAAGCTGATAAAATGAACAAAAAGCTTCAAAAAAATATAGAGCAACGCCATAAAGAAGAAGAAAAAGCACGTGAAAAGAATGAAAAACAACGTGTGAAAGATATGAAAAAGACTCAAAAATATCAAGAAAAAGTTGGTTTAACGCCTGGTAAACTTGATGATGAGACTGAGAAAAAAGGCGAAAAACTCGAAAAAGAGAACAAAAAAGACGTTAATAAACTAGATAAAAAACTTCAAAAAAACATTGATAAACGTCATAAAGAAGAAGAAAAATTACAAAAACAAGAAGAAAAAGCGCGCATCAAAGAAATGAAAAAATTGGACGGTCATGAAGCTGATAGTATTGTTTCACAAAATAAAAACGAAGAGAATAATAAGGCGTAATGTTTTATGACACGGGTAATCATTGATGGAGATGCTTGTCCAGTCGTTGATTCTGTAATTGAATTAACTGCTGGGACAGGCATTTTTGTTATCATTTTGCGTAGCTTTAGTCACTTCTCAAATAAAGTACTTCCAAATCATGTTGAAACACTCTATGTCGATGATGGTCCAGATGCTGTTGATTATAAAATTGTGAAATTAGCTTCGTCAGAAGACATTGTAATTACTCAAGATTATGGATTGGCCGGTTTGTTACTTTCTAAAGTTAAAATTGTCATGCATCATAAAGGTCATATTTATCATTCCAGTAATATAGATTTGTTATTGCAACAACGTTATAATAATGCACAAATAAGAAAGCAAGGTGGTCGTCATAAAGGACCTCCACCCTTTTCAAAGGAAGATAGAAAACAATTTGAGCGAGCATTTCATACTATTATCAAGCAACTTAAGGAGGATGTATAATGAAGCGAATTGCAGTATATTGTGGTGCTAGTAAAGGGAAAGACCCTATTTATGTTAAAGAAGCATACGAACTTGGAAAATATATGGCTGAACAGGGGTACGAATTAGTCTTCGGTGCCGGTTCTATAGGTATTATGGGTGCGATTCAAGATGGTGTTTTAGATCATGGCGGTCATGCTATTGGTGTAATGCCAAAGATGTTAGATGAAAAAGAGATCACGAGCCAAAATGTTAGCGAACTGATTCTTGTCGACTCAATGCATGAGCGCAAACAGAAAATGGCCGAACTTGCAGATGCATTTGTGATGGCACCAGGTGGCGCTGGGTCGCTCGAAGAATTTTTCGAGACATATAGCTGGGCACAAATTGGCATTCATGAAAAACCAATCGGCGTCTACAATCTAAATGGATTCTTTGAACCGCTTCAACAACTTATTGATAGTATGATCAAAGAAGGTTTTATTGATGAAAAATATAAAAACTTAGCTCCTTTATACAATACTAAAGAAGATTTAATAAACGGGTTACTTAACTTTAAACCGTTAGGCACACGTACATACGATTAATGATAAAGCGACATGCTTTGGACTTTTATATTTCATTTAGTGATGACTTATCACGAAATATACTTTTCCAATATCATGTCGCTTTCACGTTTAAATTGATAACTGTTTATAATAGCGTACTTGTCGTTTCAACATGTGATATTTACTTAGTTCTGGTAATTCAAAATGGTCATATAATGTCATACCAATCTTTTCCATCACTTTTCTAGATGGTAGATTATTTTCTGCAGTAAAACTGTAAATCGATTCAATCCCCTTTTCTTTAGCAAATGCTAATACAGCTGTTGCACCTTCTGTAGCAAGCCCATTCCCCCATACTTCTGGAATCAGACGCCATCCAATTTCATATAATGGCAACTCCTCGAACGGATATGAACTGTCTTGAGGGATATAATTCACCCCAATAAAACCAAGCCACTCTCCAGTTTCTTTAAGTTCAACGGCAAATAAGCCAATACCATTTTCTTTAATAATATCATCCATTTTTTTCATATCTAATTCAGAACGTCGATAACT
Source organism: Staphylococcus sp. GDX8P54P (assembly GCF_017893165.1). Taxonomy (NCBI): domain Bacteria; kingdom Bacillati; phylum Bacillota; class Bacilli; order Caryophanales; family Staphylococcaceae; genus Staphylococcus; species Staphylococcus sp. GDX8P54P. The sequence goes on along the minus strand of NZ_JAESMM010000005.1, from coordinate 66,066 downwards.
TAACAGACTTGGGAAATAGCGTCGCACTTGAGGATTGGCATTCATTTTCTGAAATGGCAATAAATCTTCTTGCTTCCAATCTCGTAATTTTAGTCTTTCCGTTTCTATATATGTAGCCATTTTCAACACCCCACTTTAAAGAAATACATGATTAAAAAAGTGCGATATGGCGCATTAACCATAGCACACTTTATCCATCTTTAAATTTGATTGATTAACTCTTTATCCTCGAGATATGTAACTAACGAGTTCAATGTGTACTGGAATTTCTTTTAAACGATCGCGTTGATCTTTAGGCGCAACAAAAGTTGCATCGACAAAATCATTACGATGATTAAGTTTAAATGTAGCTACAAATGTATCTGTATCAGATTCAAAGTTAGGTAAATGTGCGATAACACGTTTGATTTCTCCAGTAGAATCAACGATAGTACGTCCAGTAATATTTTCAATTTCACGTCCTAATTCAGGTAATGTTATGTCGCGACCTTCTAAAATATGAAAATCTTGTTCATGCATATGTCATCTCTCCAATATTATAAAGTTTATATTTAATCATTTTATGATGTCGTCCATTTTTGTCCACTAAATACATCTAAAAAGATAAAATGTGAATTCAAAATTGATTTAAATCTATTTTACCCTTCATACATACATATCAAACTTGCCATAACGCGAGCCAGATGGCTTCTATTATTTAAAAATGGCCATTATGAATGGCTGTTACTTGATGATGTATTTTGAGTGTTACTTTGCTCGCTAGAAGGATGCGCTTGGCTATTTGATTGATTGTGTTTGGCATTCTTAGTTGATTGTGCGTCATTGCTATGACGCGTTTCAGAAGTACTTGATTCATTACTTGATGCACTACTTTGTGATGTACTTTCATTCTTAGTCTGCTTATCTGTATGACTGCCTGATGATTCCGTTGACGTTGGATCACTACTATCTTTGTCATCACTATCTGAGTCGTCCTTAGCAGATTCTGACGCTACTGATTCATCCACTTCTTTTTGAAGTTTTTCACGTTGATCATTGAGTTTCTCTTTTTGTTGTTCTAAATCTTTCTTTTGCTTTTTCAAATCATCATTTTCTTTTTGTAGTTGCTTCACATCTTTTTCTAACGATGTTCTTTCATCACTCTTACCACATGCAGACAACATTAGTGTTGCTGACAGTAAGAGTATTAACCATTTCTTCATGCTTTTCTCCTTTATAACGAATGAGTAATCTTATTTTAACATGAATTTAGAACCTATTCATTTTTTACCTAAGGTCTTTACGCATTTTTACATGACTTATCTCATAAGCTTTGGCTTTATTAAGTTCAATCATTGCGACATTCTTGGCATCGATTGTGCCTTCAATAGATTTAGCTTGCTTTTCAATCGCCCAGCGTTCGAGTGCAGCTTTTAAACGCTTAGCGTATCCCATCCCTCGAAAATGTGGATCTGTATAAAGCATCTCTGTTATTACTTTTTCATGCACCGCTTCAAAATGTCCCCAAATAAATGCGATGACGTGGTTTGTGTTTTCACGCAATTCAACTAGAATCATATCATCACTATGCTTTAATCGTTGAACAATCATATCTTGACGCAAGGCAATCGATAGTTGAGTTGCATTGTAATGTAATTCTCGCCTTTCAATATGATGTTCTTGTATCTTAGCTATTGTTTCAATCCAGTCAATATCTTCAACAGTTAGTTTCCGCATAATAACTTCCTTTGTTATAAACATTATATTCTATATTTATCTATGGTATGATTATCCATATTTAACATATAATAGTCTATTATTTTGAAAAATAAATTAATTTTAAACGTTAAGGAGTTTAGTCAATGAAATCCACTGCGAAATTAGCACGTGAAAATAATGTAAAATCATTGCGACTAAATAATACAGATAGAGAAATCTTTGAGAATTATATGACATACGTTCGTGCTGACTTGAGTGTCAATCCGCATGATAGCGAGGTAATGCTAAGTCGCATATTAAAAAGATTATTAGAAGCTGAGAATGAAGGCACACTCGCATTAGAGTTTTTCGAGCATAATCCTAAAGCACACGCTAAAAAAGAAATTAAATCTTTACCTAATGAAACATTTCAAAATATATTTAAGTATATATTTCGGAATTTTATTTTTTTAATTGGTATTTTTTGTTTCTTCAAAGGGTTTATTGGCTTTTTTATTGGTGGCGATAATAATGAAGTTTACTTATATACATTCCCTATTACTGTTGTTGCAGGGTTATTTATTATTTTTATGTTTATATTAGTCATATTTAAGACTGTCCAACTACAAAGTTTCAACAACTCGCACTGGGTATGGCTATTAAATTACTGTATTATAGCACTATTATTAGTCGCTTTATTTTATGTCTTTTTTATTCCACAATCATTTTTAGCTTTTGGTCCATATGTTCTGATTAGTAATTGGTCATTTATTATTATCTCTGCCATCATTACACCGATTGCTTTTTATATACAACATCATTTCGTGAATAAAGATTCTAATACGAGTTTATAATTTTTAGCATCATTACTTAACATTTACTAAGTAGCGCATGAGCTATCAAAAAAGGTTAAGCATTTTTATCAAAGTTATGCATTTACGTTTCCATTATACTGATTGGCAACGAATTGCTCATTTGATATGAATGACTTAACCTCTTTTTATTGATCATTATCCAACTAAAAACACATCTATAAAGAACCAGATAATCATAATTAGCATAATGAATGCTTGTGCAACTGAACTCGCTAAAAATGCGATTACTGATCCAACACTTGCTTTAAGGGCTTTTCCAAAATCAAAGTCTTGAATTAACTCTACAATAAGTACTGCAATAAACGGTATGATAATAATACCGAATGGTGGAAAAACAAAGCACCCTACGATTACACCTATTAACGCAGCATATTCCCCTAATTTAGAACCACCAAATCGATTTACAAAGTATTTATTCATTAAAAAGTCTGATACTAAGATAAATACAGTAAATAAAATCATGGCAACATAAAATATCCATGATAGCCCTTCTTGAGGAAATCCAAATTGATAAATTAAGAAGCCTACCCATAGTACAAGTACTGATGGAATAATTGGCTTAATTAGACCTACAAAAGCTAAAACAAATGATAATAGTATTAAAATCCATAAAACAACTTCCATTATTTAACTGTCACATCCGCTTCCGTATATTTTTTGATCTTTCGTAAAGAAGATTAATATCATTCCTATAAAGATAGATGATGCTGACACGAAGAAGACATTCTCCAAGCCAACCCAATGACTCATTGCCCCACCCAATAAATTTCCGAGTAATTGTCCAATGACCATTGCATTCGCAAATAATGTTGATGCATAACCCGGGAAATCAGGTAGAATATCTTGGAAATAGCTAATACCTAAACCAAGCAATATAGCTAGAAATAGTGCTAAGAAGATTTGTCCAACCATCATGGCATAGATATTTTCAAACACACCAATACTAAAGTAGAAGGCACCACCACTAATGGCACCAATAATTAACAATGTACGTGTAGCCAGTTTAGCTGATAACATTCCTAATATCACCATAAAAGGAACTTCCAAACCTGCACACAAACTGGCTAACGTTCCTACATAACCCTCTTGCTCTTTAAGATAATCCGTTACAAATAATGGCATATTCATTGTGTACATCCATTGCCCTATATGTAATAAAATAAATGCAATGAATGGTACAAAAAGTGTTTTATCCTTAAGCATATTGGGAGCAGTCTTTTCAATATTAGCTGTACCACCAACTTGCTCTTTAGCGGATAAATTTAAATCCTTATAAAAGAAAATTTGTAAAACAAGTGTGAATAATAATATAAAGACGATGCCACCAAAAAGGCCAGCATATCCCATAAATTGAATTAAATATGCACCAATTAATGGTCCAAACAAGAAACCAAAAGAAAACATTGAACGTAAAACTGTATTTGCAAATTTAGCGTTATTTCTTGAGGAAGAAACATTAATTGATTCACGTGCAGATGCATATAACTGCGGCATTGCTGGGGCAAATAACCCTTGAAAAATAGCGTACACAATAATAAACAACCAAATATGATGAATATAAAAATATATTGAGAAACTAATCGCCCCCATCATTAACGCACTAATGATGAGTACCTTTCTATTTATACTATGTGTATCAGAAAAGCGAGCGACAATAGAATTTACAGTAAATTGACTCACCGCTGCTAAGGCAAGCAAAATACCGAATTGATTGGTTGTCATTCCTAGTTCTTTCGTCGCAAATAGCACAAAGTAAGGCACGGTAATGGCGATACCCATACCTAATAGCATCATATTCACAACGAATAATTTGTAGTTCTTTATATGCAACAATGCTGCAAACATTTTTACTACCCCTATTCTTCTTTGATATAACACATCATTCTAATGATTAGCGAATAAAATTAATCATCAAAGTGACAAATGACTCAACTTGTGGCAACTGTAACATGCTACTGTCATAACTCATAAATGTTGAGCGAATAAGCGGTTGATTATCGATATTCACCTTTTCAAATTCGAACATATTTTTGTCGATATTTCTCATCATGATTTCTGGGAGAATCGTTACGCCTACGCCACTTACTAACATTTCTTTACATGTTGCAACTTGATCCACTGTTATCGTTGCATGATAATCTTGACCAAGATTTTCATTATACCATTCTTTAATTTGATTAATATAGATAGGATCCGCTTGAAATTCTATGAAAGGCAACTTAGAAACGTCATTTCTTCTTTCTTTCGGGTAGATGAAATAATGATCGTCGTCAAAGAGATGTGTATTGGTCAAATTCATGACTTTATTACCTCTCGTAATCATTACGTGATAATCTCTATGATTGGCTTTGATTTGTTCTGTAGAGCCAACTTGCACTTGAATTTCAACGTTCGGAAATTGTGAATTGTATAAACTCAACACTTCAGGTAATAACGTTTGACCAATTAAAGATGAACACCCAATCGAAATTGTGCCATTCACTTCTCCAATATGCGCTTGCATTTTATCGAAAAATAAGCGTTCGCGTTTCAACATATCACGCGCGTGTTCAATAATCATAGCACCTTCAGTGGTAGTGATTAATTGTTTCTTTGTACGAATAAATATATCCACACCAAATGAGTGTTCAATAGCTTTAAGACGTTGTGTTACAGCTGGTTGAGAAATGTATAGTATCTCTGCTGCTTTACGTAACGTCTTAGTTTCATCGAGTGTAATTAATAATCGATAGTCTTCTATTTTCATAGCTTCCCCCTACTAATGTTTATTCATGAACTTGGCTATGAGCAACACAAAATTTAAGACCGAAACGAAAAATGTTAAAACACATGCCTTGCATTGACTTATTGTTTCGTTTCGCTCCTAATATAAAAGGATTTGTGTTAATATCGTTCCCCTTTATTTAAATGTGGCTTATGATGCTGAATATGTTTTTTATAGGTTTTATTGTAATTTGGTTTCTTCAATTTACCAACCATCTTGTTATAACAATACATGATTCGGTTATTTAAATCGTCGAAATTCTCATTGATTTCAATCATCAATTGATGCGCAATCATATAGGCTTCATGATATTGTTTTTTAGTGATTTGTTCATTTTTTAATGCTAGTTCCAAGTCATTCTCATCAACGAGTTCATATTCTCCAGTAGACGGCAATACGAGCACATCTAAGAATAAATCAAGTGTTCTAGCATTGCCCTTTTGTGTAATATTTTTAATATTAATATCGAAGTAATACTCCAATGGATTTCCTTTATCATCAAACATTGCAGTAATACTATAACGTTTCTTCTCCGGCAAAATCTGCAACCATTGATAATTGTCATTAGCAACAATTATATTCTGGCCTACTACCGTCACCTCTAAAGGTTCACGAACCTTCTTCATCGTGACCAAGCCAATAATACCCTTAAATCTATTATTATTTACCTTAACTTCTATATAATCACGTTCTAATAGGCGACGCCAGTGACGTTTATCTATATATTTTATTTTCATAAAGCCACCAACTCCTTGTCATTATTATATTAAACTAACCTATTAATGTCATCTTTGGTCGTTTTTATTTGCATTACACACATAAACCCATAAATTTTTTCAATTTTATTTTACTACATCTATTCATTTTTTAGGGAAAATTGACAAAAATACTCGTATTTGATAAATTTAAAATTATATTATCTGAAAATTCTAAATAAAATGATAAAGGGGGAATGGTTAATGACCAATAGACCATTTAAAGCAGATCACGTAGGAAGTTTATTACGTCCAAAGCGTTTAAAAGAAGCACGTGCACAATATCAAAATAATACAATTTCAGCCAATGACCTAAAACAAGTAGAAGATGAAGAAATCGAGCGCATTATTGAGAAACAATTAGAAATTGGGTTACATAGCATCACTGATGGCGAATTCCGAAGAAGTTGGTGGCACTTTGATTTCTTAGAGCATATTGACGGTGTGGAAGGTTATACACCTGACCACGGTTTAGAATTTGAAGGCATTGAGACACGTGCACATAATGTGAGAATCGTTGATAAAGTGAAGTATAATCCTAACCATCCTCACTTTGACCATTTTAAATTCTTATATGATAAAGTTGATGGTCGCGCAACTGCAAAAGTTTCTATCCCAAGTCCAAATCAATTATTTCACCCTAACATATTAAACGAAGACATTTATCCAAACATTGAAGATTTTGCTCATGATATTGCTGAAGCTTATCGTCAATCATTGCAACATTTTTACGATTTAGGTGCAAGATACATACAAATTGATGATGTATATTGGGCCGGTTTAACTGAGGGAAGTCAAAAAGTACGTGGACGTCAACGCACGGATGAAGAAAAAGTACAAGCTCGCGAATTGGCATATAAAGTAATCAATCAGGCAGTACAAGGACTTCCGGATGATTTGATTTTAACTACACATATTTGTCGAGGAAATTATCAATCAACGTGGGCGATTTCAGGTGGTTACGAAGCCATTGCGCCTTATTTATTCAAAGAACATTTGGATGGCTTTTTCTTAGAATATGACGATGATCGTTCTGGCGACTTTGAGCCTTTACGTTATTTTAATAAAGATGCATATGCGGTCCTTGGTTTAATCACATCGAAAACACCTAAACTCGAAGACAAAGACTTGATTAAACAACGCATTGAAGAAGCACAACAATATGTTGATTTGGAACATATTTGTTTGAGTCCACAATGCGGGTTTGCCTCTACTGAAGAGGGAAATCAACTCACAGAAGAAGAACAATGGGCTAAATTAGCCTACGTTGTTGAATTAGCAAATGAATTATTAGGTAGCGCTAATTAACGACTTATTAAATTTAAAAGACACAAAGCTAGGTGGCACCTAACTTTGTGTCTTTTTATGATTTATTTATATCTAATAAGGCATACTGTTGAATCAACTTCTTATGTTGAGGATATAAATGCATTAACGTCTCTTGTGTAAACAATTCAAAGTGATTAAATTCAAATGCTGGTTGACACATACAACCTACCAAACTGTATCCTTCTCTGTCTATTAAACTTGAAGCAAAAATCGTATCTTTAGGCACCTTATACTGAAGTACTTGTCCTTCTTCAATTGCAGGTCCTAATTGAACACTTTCATAGTCGCCATCAGGTGTAATCATATGAATCGTTAATGATTCACCTGCATGGTAGTACCATACTTCATCTGCGTCGATACGATGAAAATGAGAAATATCACCTGTCTTCAGTAAGAAATAAATACTACTAAAAGGCGCACGTTGTGTTTCATCCGTTGATTCTCGAATGGTTTCCTTGAAATAACCACCTTCTGGATGAGGCGTAAGATTAAGTTGTTTAATCCAATCATCTGCGTGTTTTTTCATTATTTTAAGTCCACATTGTGGAAGACATTTTGAACATCTTCAAGATCTTCGAGTGCATCAATTAATTTCTCAAATGTTGCTTGGTCATCTTCCGATAATTCAATATCAGTTTGTGGTAACATTTCAAATTCAGCAACTTTAAAATCTTCTACGCCTGTTTCACGTAACGCATCTTGAACTTGAGCAAATTGGTCCGGTTCCGCATAGACAATTGTAAGATCTCCATCTTCAATAACATCTCTAACATCGACATCTTGTTCCATTAATGCCTCTAAAACGTCATCTGCTGACTTACCTTCAATTCCGAATGTCGCAGTATGATCAAACATATAAGCGACTGAACCTGATACGCCCATATTACCGCCATTTTTGCCGAAAGCTGCTCTAACATCTGAAGCCGTACGGTTTACATTATTTGTTAAGGCGTCTACGATAAGCATTGAACCACTTGGTCCGAACCCTTCATAACGTAAGTGGTCGAAATTTTCATCCCCAGCACCTTTAGCTTTGTCTATAGCTCTATCGATAATATGATTTGGTACTGAATAAGTCTTAGCTCTCTCAAGTACTAATCTCAACACTTGGTTAGATTCAGGATCTGGCTCACCAGATTTAGCTGCTACATAAATTTCTTTACCAAATTTTGCATATATTCTACTTGTATTTTTATCTTTTTGGGCCTTTTTTTCTTTAATATTGTTCCATTTACGTCCCATAATGTCATCTCGCTTTCATACTCAATAATCCTTATTATATAGCATTAACAAAGCATTGTCTAAAATGGAATCCATTTTATGATGAATCAAATTAAAAGAAAAAATACTGACAAAAACGACTTTGTCAGCACTCTTTGTTTAACATATTAAATTAAATATCTAAAAATTCTTCAACATCATTGAATAAAGCATCGAAATTTTTAATATTTTTTTCATCCATGTAGATAAAAATTTTTCTTTCATCTTCAGTGGATCGAACCTTACTTAATCTTTCCTTTTCTATAAGTCGTCGAATTGATACTAACAATTTGGTTCTACTCAACTCCAACTCACTAATTGCTATTTTTAAAAACTTTTGCATTAACATTTGATCATTAGCAATATGTTCATGAGCAAGTTTTAGTAAAGCTAAATCATTTAATGTCAACTTATATTGTTTATCTATATACTCTGACAATGCTTTATACTGTTTATAGAATTCTAGCAATTTATTTAATTTGTCATTATTCAATGCTTCTTGCACCTCCAAATATAAGCAGACAACTTAATTACTATTATCCTTTATATTTGTAAGTATGTCCTATAACTTTGTTTAGAAATTTTTGTCTAATTTACTAACAAAGTTAAATATAGTTGTACAAAACATTATTTATTATTTCGTGACTCTTTTTAAAATCTTAACGACATATAAAGCATTGTAATTGAGGTTAATTTGAAGTGGTTCTTTTTTGAAATTGTGTTCTACGAGTTTTAACGTAGGATGAATGTGATAATCCATTTTTCTTAAAAAACGTTTCGACCATTTATATTTATTCCTAATATGCTTTGAAATAAGATGATTAATATTGCCGTTGTAGTCATCAATGAGCTGAATTTTGACTAAATACGTATCCTTTAACGCGTTATCGTTAAAATCAATAAACACGTCTGTTTGGTCATAATTGACTTGCAAGGATTCATTCTCTAACACGCGCCAATCATAGATGAAAATCGTATAGTGCGCTTCATCATCAATTAAGATGTAGTTTTCATTAAACAATTTAGGTTTCGTACTAATTTCAAGCAACTGATCCACTATTGTGCCTAAAATAGATTTAAATCCATTTTCGTCAAATATGTGCAGTGCATTAAATTGTCTATTATGATGCTTGAAATCGAAGCCAATGCCATTAAAGTAAGAAGCTGTTCTTACAAATGTTTCTATTAATAAAGGTGCGCTATTATTCAAATCATTATATTTACTATTTAAAAATTTATGATTTTCAAAATTTAAAAATATTATCTTCTGATTCTCTAAATCAATTTGCTTTAGAATTTGTCGGATATTTTGATAACGTACTATATTTTTTACCAATAAGTGTTCATTTTGTTCAATTAGATATGGCATTTTCAGTTGCGCATTATCAATATATAAAAATTTAAAATTAATACGTTTGATTTGTGATTCTAGCGCTTTAAACAAGACTGGGTCATTTAACAATTTACTTATTTCTAAACCGAATGAAAATTGTTGGGTCTTATGCTGTATCTTTAAAATGACGCGATAGATAGATTTTAAATTTAACTCCTCTAAATCAAATACAAGCTCTAATTTATGATTACCAGTCGTAGGCAGTTGATGTGCTCTGAAGTAGTCTGCTACATCCTCATAATTTGACTCTAAAAAATCTGTTAACCCTAAATCTTCTAATCTAAAGACCACATTTAACCCATTACGAATAATATATTCAAATAAACGTTGTCTCTCATTCTTAGTCATTTGATCTTTAATATCACGCATATCTACATTAAGGTAAAACTTCAATGTTGTTTTGCCAAAATACATTGGTCGTGCAAAATCTTGAAGAAAAAGTAACCTGATTTCTTCAATCGTATTAACTTGAATGACTAAATAATATGGATTGACAACCGAACCAACCGTTGAATCTGCATAAATTTTATGTTCATCATGTTGGTTATAATATTGTTGCTTCGTTTTAATCAAATGTCGTATATCCTTCAAACTAGTATCATTCAATGTTTCATAATCCATGTAAATTGTTTTGTCGAATTTATCACAGTATCGGTATTCATTAGGCGTCATGCCGACATGATTTTTAAAGGATTTTGAATAACTTGAGGCATTACTAAAACCTACTTTTTCACTTATGAGACTGATTGTATTTTCCGTAGTTAACAACCATTCAAATGAATTTGCAATTTTCAAAGTATCGACATAGGTTTTAAAGCCCATATTTAACAATTGGTTAAATTGTGCTGAAAGATTGGATTTAGAAGTAAATAATTGTGATGCAATACCAGTTAATGTTATTTTCTTATTAATATTTTGATTAATATATTCTAGTACATCGCTTAACTCTCCGTAATAAGAAAAGTTATATTGATGATTAGCAATCATCTTTTCAATTGCCCCTTCTTTCCCAATAATATCGACAATAGAAGTGATGTGTGTCGTATCATCAGAAATGGCGTCAACATTTAAAGCGTTTAGTGCTATATGTAGTAACAAACGTTTGATTGCGCTGGTTGATTTTACTAAATTAGTCGAATATTTATAATTAAAAAATTCAAAACCTCGATCTCTAAACCAGTCACTAGCGATGTATAGCATCAACGTTTTTTTATTTTCTATAATTGAAAAGATATCTGTGTTATTGATGACGTAAATATCATTTTCGACGCTAACAGTTTTAGTAAAGTGCTGAAGTTTAAGTTGACCTTCAATTGGAAACAACAGAATAATACCGTCTTGGCAACGTGTCATTTTGTATTCATGTTTAGTCAATATATGAACATAGGTATTAGCCATTGATTAACCTCTTTCTTATTCATGATCGTCTTTCTAAATGTTGTACTATTTCTTCTTTTGGTATCTTAGCACTATCACAGTGATTAAATGTAAATTTATCACAACATGATAAACAAATCAAAAATACATTTTTTTATAAATTAATTACTTTTTATTATTTATTTAAATTATGAATTTGATAAAAAAGATGCCTCGTTATTGCTCAATAATTCAATCATGTATTTAGTAATGCGACCAATCATACAATTACTAAACAAATTAAAATCATTAAATACAATACGAAGACATCTCAAATGTATAGTTTCTCATTATATGTGTTTTTATTTAATTTTTAAAGCGATTTGCAAGTCTTAATACATCTTTTATAATATTTAATAAATTGATAAATAGATTAAAACCCATTTCCCTCGGTGAGAAATTCCCTCGTTTCATACGATTGAAATCATACAAGGTATACAGTAAGAATAATATTAAACCTACCACTGTGATAACTGTATGATATATCGGATTATTGATGAACATACCAATTAATCCAGCAATAATTAACGCAATTAATGCGACAAATAAATATTTACCAATACTTGAGGCATCATTGATTATAAAATAGCCCAAAATACCGAAAACAATGAACGCTCCAATTGCCAATAGGACATTTTTATAAAAGACCTCTGGCCCTAAATTTTGCATATAAGTTGTAAACGTGGCGTATGATAAAAGACCCACAAGTATGGCGTAAATATGCGAAATGATCAATCCATATTTACGTGCCCGTTGAATAAATAATGTTGCTAATATTAATACAAATAGTGCTATGGATAAAGGACGTCTCCATTCCATAGGTAAATACTGTCCAAAGTAACATCCAATTCCAAATATAATCCAATAATACATAAAATAGAGCCATACTTTACCATAAGCATGTGATTGATCTTTCTCTTGATGCTTCCGATTCACATGTTGTGCATTATTGTACGTCTGAGACATATTTTAAATCTCTCCTTATTAACTATCCCTTTTTCAATTCGATTGTATCGCATTCTAATTACTTTTCAAAAATAAATCATTTACGATTGATATGTTTTCTACAATTACATTACTAATAATCATTAATTTAAGTACAAAAAATATACGTTACAATTAAGTTTAATACAACCTTAAAGCCTGTTGTTAAGCCATTTTGAGCTAAATTTACTTAAATTAGTTGTTCTAACATCTCATCAAAATATTACAATTTACTTAATTTTAAAAATGAAATCAATGAGCAAATGTTAGCTGAATCCTATCATATCAACGGATTGGACGGTTTTACACAATCAATGACAAATATTAACAATGTTACAAGATAATAACAAAGCCCACAGTGTGTCACATTTTTGATAGTATGAATACGTGATATATGTGAATGAATATATATAAGGTAATGAATAGTTTAGGAATAAATTAATTAAAAATATAATGAATTTTCTCAAGGAGGACATTTAGTTGAAAAAGTTAGCAGTCGCAGCTTCTGTCGCAACCGGAGCAGTTGCAGTATTATCAAACCATAATGCTGAAGCATCAACACAACATACTGTAAAATCCGGCGAGTCGCTATGGAGCATCGCTAGTAAATATAATACATCTGTAGATAGTATTAAGAAGAGTAACAACCTTTCTAACAATATGATTTTCCCTGGCCAAGTTATTACTATTGGGGGCAGCAGTAATAGCGCTAATAATGCCAGTTCAAACGCAACAACTTCTTCATCATATTACACAGTAAAATCTGGCGATTCTTTATATGCAATTGCTAGTAAGAATGGTGTATCGGTCAATGCATTAATGAAGGCCAATAACTTATCAGGTTATTTAATAACACCAAATCAACAATTAAAAATACCAAATGGTTCAGCAAATACACCTACTGAAACAAATCCGAATACAACGAATAACGGTGGCGGAAGTGGTGGTTATGCTAGCCCATCATTCAATCACCAAAACTTATATACTGCTGGTCAATGTACATGGTATGTATTCGACCGTCGTGCGCAAGCTGGTAAACCAATTAGTACTTATTGGTCAGATGCTAAATATTGGGCAGGCAACGCAGCAGCAGATGGTTATACAGTAGATCATAATGCAACTGTTGGTTCAATTATGCAATCAACTACAGGCTACTATGGACATGTGGCTTATGTTGAACGTGTTAATGCAGATGGTAGCATCTTAATTTCAGAAATGAATTATGCTAATGGTCCATATAACACAAATACAAGAACAATTCCTGCATCTGTAGTTTCAAGCTACAATTTCATTCACTAAATAATATAATAATGCTATCTTGTGGATGGTCACCCTATCAAAGAGAACTTCATCAAGTAATTCTACAAGCTAAGTAAGCTAGGAGTGGAACAGCGTTTTAAAATTCTGTTTCACTCCTTTTGTGTTCTATAAAAATACATGGCAACAGCACACCACTGTATTAATTTGATTTGACTACCTATAACTGTTATTTAGGTTTGATATCCTATCAAAATAGCTACATGCTTAGATTGTCATTACTAACTTAATTCATCTAAATGATTTAGCATATAAGTAAGACACTTTAAAATGAACATTCAGTTAAGCAATACTTTAAAGAATGTCTTTATAACCAAATCCCCCTCCCTATCTCAGGACGTACATAAAAAAACTGCCTACAAAGTCAAAGACTCTATAGGCAGTTTGAAAAGGGTGAGACGACGAATTTAATAAGTATTCTGTCCCACTCCCCAACACTTAATTATTTAATTATAAGAAAATGTTCATAACTAAGAAAATCAAAGCAGCTAAAATAGCTGAGATTGGTAATGTAATAACCCATGTAATAATCATACGTTGTGCAGTGTTCCATTTAACACCTTTAGCTCTGTTAGAAGCACCAACACCAAGAATTGATGATGATACAACGTGTGTTGTAGATAATGGGAAGTGTAATGATGATGCTACAAATATTGTTAATGCTGATGATAAGTCAGCTGCAGCACCGTTAGCTGGGCGGATTTTCATAATGTTTCCACCTACAGTTTTAATAATCTTCCATCCACCAATGGCAGTACCTAGACCCATTGCAGTTGCACAGGCAACTTTTACCCATAAAGCTGGTTCAACATTCGATGGATCTTGAATATTGGCTACAATTAAAGCTAATGTAATGATACCCATTGATTTTTGTGCATCATTCGTACCGTGTGAGAACGATTGTAATGCTGCAGTAAATACTTGGAAGAATCGGAAATTACGATTCGCTCTAGTAAGGTTAGCATTTTTAAAGACAATTTTAACAATCGTGTACATAATGAATCCGACACAAAATGCAATAATTGGTGAAATGATTAAAACAATAATAATTTTAGTGAAACCTTGATAATGAAGTACACCAAATCCTTGTGCTGCAATCGCTGCACCTGCGATTGAACCTATCAACGCATGAGATGATGAACTTGGTATACCATAATACCATGTTAATAAGTTCCAAATAATTGCTGCTAATATTGCGGCTAATACAACGACTAACCCATTTTGTAATTTAAATGGATCAACAATATCTTTCGTTATTGTACCGGCAACACCAGTGAAGGTTAGCGCACCAACAAAGTTCATAATTGCCGCTAAAAAGATAGCAGTTCTAGGCGTTAAGGCACGTGTTGATACTGCTGTAGCAATCGCATTGGCTGTATCATGGAAGCCATTGATAAAGTCAAAGATTAAAGAAAATATTACGATAGCTATAGTGATAATTAATACATATTCCATAAATTAAAACTCCCTTAGCTATTTTTCATAATAATCGTTTCGAAATTATTTGCCACAACTTGACATTTATCTGCGATTTCTTCCATGCTTTCATAAATATCTTTTATTTTAATAAGTGTGATTGGATCAGTTTCGCTGTTAAAAATGTGTTTAATAGATTGACGTAAAATGCCATCACAGTTTGTTTCAAATTCTTTAATGTTAATAGAATGAATGCGCATGTGTGATAATTTTTTCTCTACTAATAAACCAACAGCTAATTTCATTTCTGCTACTGCTTTTTGAATATTTTCTACGAATTCTGCCATGTATTCATCTGTATATTCAATTGAATACATTTCAAACATTGCTGATGTTTCTTCCATAGCGTCTAGCACATCATCAATTGCATTACATAAAGATAGAATATCTTCACGTTCAATTGGTGTAATAAATGTTTGATTTAAATCCGTAATGACTTGATGCATTAATTCGTCACCATGTGACTCATAAGTCTTGATATTATCAGAATAAGCTTTTAAATCTAAGTGCGTATTGAAATCCATTTTCCCGAATTCAACTGCAGCACGGTCCAAGTTAAATACCATTTCCTCTAATTGAACCATGAACTTATCCTTTTTCTTAGTAAACATTATAAAGCCTCCATTATAGCGATCGTTTCCAATCACGTTGTAAATTTTTATTATTGTAAGACAACTTTAGATAAAGAATACATTTACAATAAGAACTTTTCAAAAGTCTTTTTTCGGACTATTTGTAAATTTTATGTAAATATAATGTTTTACTGTTATTCACGTAATACTCCATTACTGAATTTGTCCCTATTTGAAAATATCACAAAATTTACATAACCACAATTACATTTACAAATTCTTTACAAATACGAAATATTAGAAAAACATTAGCTTAAATTGAGTGATTAATTGTACGTTTAGAATGGTTATATGCGATAACTGCAAAAATGCTGTAAATGATTGAGTAAATGCCCATTACGACAAAAATCGGAACTTGATTATCAAATCCAATGATCTTCATAAAGACCACAGCAGCAAAGTATGAATGCAACAAAGCAATAATCAATGGTATACCAAAGTTAAATGCCACTTTAAGCTTTAATCCTTTGGCCATATCTTTTTGAATGAATCCTAATTTACGTAATACCGAATAACTTTCCAACTCATCCTCTGTTTCATCAATTTGTTTAATGTAAATAATACATCCTGTGGCAATCAAGAATGCAATGCCTAAAAATGACGTTACAAACAGTAATATGCCAGTTAAACTGGATACTTCACTAACGACTTCACTGCGCGTTTGCACATCACTATTGAGATCTTTCGTAATGCTCTCAAGTTTTGGAATATCTCTATTATGTTGTAAATCAAAACCATATTGTGAAACGATATATTTACGATTCGCATGTGTTTTCAAGTAATTATAATCGGTATCATTCAATACTAGTGTAGGACCACCTAAATCAATACTTTGTTTAAAATAAATTTTGTCCATCACTTTATGCAATTTAATATTCACGTGATGTTTTTTAGTTCCAATAGAAGCCGTACCATTTGATTTATGCTTCGACAACTCTTGAATTAAACCTTCAGGCATAATTAAATTTGCTTCACCTTTTTTTAAAGACACATTTGGAAAATATTTTTCGCTCGTTACAGTAACTGCATAAGGTTGTATCTGACTATTGTCAAATAACTGATCTTTATATAGTTGAGAATATACGACTTGTTTAAAATCATAACGATAAGGAATATGATGGCGACTTAATTCAAATCCTAATTCATTTGCAAGTTTCTCTTCTTTTAGCGTAACTTCATGGGGTGACTCTAAAAGCACTTCATTTGCCAAAGAACCTCTACTAATCGCAGCGAAACATAAAACTGATACAGTAATTGCTGAGATGATGGCCATTACAGTCAATGAAAATGCATTTTTTCTAATTCGAAACATGAGTGATGACGTGAAAATAACATCATTTACAGACACATTTCCGCCTTTAAAATATCTAATCATCTTCAATATGAGTGAAATCGTACTTCGGAAGAAAAAATAAGTTCCTAAAACAGTTACAATTAAAATAACAAATGGTAGTATGACATCATCCACAATCTCAACAAAGCGCGTTGATAAATAATACCCCGTCAATATCAGCACAACGCCTAAGACACCTAATATAACTTCTCCTAATGTAAGCGTGATATGACTATCTTCTTTAGTATCTTGAAAGGCCATCAAACTTTTAATTGAGGATTTACTTAAATAAATAGATGCTTGGATAATGATGAGTATATAGGCAATGACAAGTATAAATAATGTTTGTGCAATCGCTTGAAAACTAAAAATGAATGATACAGATGTATGTATACCTAATAATTTCAACACAATCATTAGTAGTATTTTCGAGCCTAAAATGCCAATAATCATACCTAATAGTGCAGTTATAATGAAAATAAATAACTGCTCAAGCATTAGCATGTAAATAATACTTTTTTTACCTAAACCAATCGTTTGCAATAACCCGAATTCATAACTCCGTCGTTTAATAAACAACATATTTGTATACATGATAAATACGACAATGATGATAAATAAAAAATAACTTCCCACTTGTGTACCTTGACGTATCATTGACAAAGATTGGTGCACATTTAAATGATGTACATATTTGATCGTAATAAAACTAAAGAACAACACGATACTTAATACAAGTGAAAAGATATAAATTGCGTAATGAATAATATTTTGTTGAAAGTTCTTCCATATAATATGACTAAAACTCATACATCATGCCACCTAAGATACTTTGTGCACGTAGAATTTCTCTGTGAAAGACGTTTTTATCATCTTCACCTTGATATATTTCAGTAAAAACTTGTCCATCTTTCAACATAATCACACGCTCTGAGAAACTTGCTGCTAATGGGTCATGCGTGACCATCACTATCGTCGCATTATAGAGTTCATTAATTTTTTGAAAACGTTGCAACAAATCTCGAGTATTTTTGGAATCAAGTGCGCCAGTAGGTTCATCCGCAAAAATAATCTTTGGATATGTAATAAATGCACGTGCAGCTGACGTTCTTTGTCGTTGTCCACCTGAAATTTCTGACGGATACTTATCACTAATTTCAAATATATTTAACGCCTTTGTGATGCGTTGATAGCGCTCATTCATTTCGCTTTTATCTAACTTCTGAACGGATAAAGGTAACATGATGTTCTCTTTGACCGTTAGTGTATGTAGCAAATTATATTCTTGAAATATAAATCCAATATCTTTTTTTCTGATGTCAGACAATGCTTTGTTAGACAATTTTTCTAATTGTTGACCGTCTAAAATAATAGAACCGTGTGTTAAATAGTCAATTGAACTTAATACATTCAATAAGGTTGTTTTGCCTGATCCCGAGGGCCCCATGATAGCAACAAACTCTCCCGCTTCAATTGACAGGTCAATATCTTTTAATACTTCTTGTTCAGTTTGCTTGTTACCATAGGTTTTGGCTATTTGCTTTGCCTGTAATATTGTCACGTTAATCGTTCACCTCGTCATTCAATATATCTCCGTGCGCGTTTATTTTAGTGATTCCGCACTTCTTTAGTCAGTTTAATTATAAAAGTAATTACAATGGATGAAATGAAGATGGAGTAACAAATCAACGTTTTAAGGTAACATTGTTGTCACTTGCGTCATACGCGCCATTAATTCATTTTGTTTCGGAAAAGTTAAAACAAATGTAGTCCCTTGCCCTACGGTAGACGTAACACGAACATCGATACCTAATTGTTCCTTAACGCTGTTTACCAAATACAGTCCAATACCCGAAGATGTCGTTTCATTACGATTCGCAGTCGAAGTGAAACCACGCTCAAATATGCGTGGTAAATCTTTGTGACTAATTCCTCTACCAAAGTCTTTAATTTCTAATGCCACATGATCATCCTTTATAAAAGAACGGATAACAATATCCTGGCCTTGTGAATATTTCAAAGAATTAGATAAAATTTGACGAATCATCATGCGACACCACTTGACATCTGTATATACATCTAAATTTGTCTCAAAATTCAAATCATAACCTATACCCTTAGCCTGACTAATATGACGTGTCAATTGAATCTCATCGATGACCAGTCGTTTCAACGCAGTTTCTTCAAAATACATATCTCTATTTTTAGACTCTAATCGAGTTAAATACAGTTGTTTATCTAATAACTCATTAATACGTGCCCACTCATATAATAATGACTTTTTACGGGTACCTTCTGCTTCTTGGTCAATTAACAACTTCATCGCTGTTACAGGCGTTTTAATATCATGCACAAATTCAGTTAAAGATTGTTCCGTCATTTTGATATGTAATTGTTGCTCAACTACACGTTCTTTTTGACTTGTTAATTTACGATAAAGGTAATTAACAACTTCCCGTTGAAACGGATCTTCAGCCAAATCTTTGTGCTTAATTTCTTCAATTTCCTTATTATTATATAAATGTTGATATAACTTAACTTCTTTCAAAAAGGTAAAAACTAAAAATAGTGCAGTAAGACCAAGATTTAGCATTACAATAAAGCTGATACCTTCAATTGAAATATCATAATCAATATAAGCCATACCTAATAAAATCAAATGTAAAAACACAATCCAAAAAATCCAATTACTACGTGTTTTAAGAAATAACCAAAACCATTTCAAGTTACTCATGCGCCATGTATCCTTTACCTACTTTAGTTTCAATTTGCGTATCCATACCAATATCAGATAGCTTTTTACGCAAACGATTAACATTAACAGTTAACGTATTATCACTTACAAAAGCTTCATCATCCCAAAGCGCAGTAATTAACGTGTCTCTCGTAACAATTTGATTCTGCTTTTGTATTAACATTTCTAAAATAATCATTTCAGTCTTAGATAAATAGATCACTGCGTCGCCTTTTTGAATGCTATCCTTTGATAAGTCTACAAGCGCATCTTGCCAATTCAATGTTCGCTTTTCTTCTGCGCCAAATTCATAGACACGTCGATAAATCGCCTGCAGTTTGGCTATTAGCACGTTTGTATGAAATGGCTTTTGCATATAATCATCCGCACCTAATTCCATACTCATCACTTGGTCCATAGGATTATCGCGAGAAGATAAAAATAAGATTGGCACGTTAGACACTTGTCTAATCTTTCTACACCAATAAAATCCATCATATTTAGGTAATTGCACATCCATAATAACTATTTCTGGATTAGTTTCTTCATAAATATCCATTACTGCACTAAAATCATCTATTCCTGTCACGAAGAAATCCCAATGTTCGAGTTCTTTTTTCAATTCTTGAAATAGTGTTTGATCATCTTCTACTAATAATACTTGCATCACTTTATCACCTATTATTTTGTATATTTCATTTTTTCTCCAGATTGTACGCGTCCGTTAAAATGTTTAATACGGCAGTCAATTTCAAACCCTCGCATAATCAAGCCTTGTAACGGTGCTTGAACGAAGTAATATATTGGCCATAACAATTTCGGGATATAATCATATAAATGAATCATGACTAAGCGTGTACCTTTAATTTGTCTAAATTCTAATTTGCCTTGTTTCTTTTGATTACGTTTAATTATCGAACCTGAAATGAAATGTAACGTTATCAATCCTATATCGTCTTCAACTTTCTCCATTACTAGTAGTGGCTTAGATTTTTTACGGGCATAAATGAAGTATCTGCCATTCTCTTGATACGTATGCATCAATGTACCACGTGTATCATTCAGCCATTTCATAAAGTAATCTACTAGATACGTCAATGTCCATTTCCTAGGTAATATCATTCGCATCGCTGTTCTGATATCATCGTATTTAGACATTTGTAATTCAGCGTTAATATGTGGACGTTTAATTTGAGTGTTTGTCTTTTCAACAGGAACACCGTAATTCTCTAAACGCTGTACTGTCTCACTATCAAATCGACTGCCACTTACATACACTATTTTAGACACACCTTGTTGCGCTGCTGCTCTAGCAAAGTTATCTGCTGCAATTAGATTTAAATCTCGCGCAGTTGCTTGCGTTAATTTCGCTGAGTTCTTGTTAGGGTCCAAATAATAAACCGCAATATCCATTCCTTCCATAGCCTTTACAACATCAGTATAACTATAAATATCTCTTTTCAACCATGTTATGCGATTATTATTTTCTTTTTTGGTATTAGGATATTTCGATAAAGCATAAATATGTGCTTCTTCTTGAATCACATTACTTATATATTTGCCAATATAACCACTACCGCCTGCTAATAGCACATTTGGTTTCATTTTTGAAATTGCCCCTTTAGTTTAAAAAGTTTTTTATTTTATGTATATTTAAGAATTATTGCTATAATACCATGTAAGACACAATAGTTTATTAATTTGGGAGGAAGCCGTATGGCTCATATTATTCGTGAAATTAGTATAAAAGACGTTGAAGACTTTATAAAATTATTAAGCAAAATTTATGATGAATCTGAATACACACTATATAACCCTGGTGAATATACACCGAGCATTTCAAGCGTGAGCAATCACCTAGAACGCATTATCACTTCTCCAAGAAACACAGTTTACGTTGCAGAACAAGACGATCAATTGGTTGGTTATGCATTTATGACAACTGAAAATTACGAACGTAAACGTCATGAAGCGGTCATTACAATTGGCGTTAGACAGCTTTATCAGAAACACGGTATCGGTATGGCATTAGTAAACGCTGCTGAAGCTTGGTCGATTAACCATGATATTAGACGTATTGAAGCCTCTGTTGTCCCTGAAAATGCACGCGCAGTTGAACTCTTTAAAGCTTCAGGATTCAATATTGAAGGCGAATTAAAAGATAAATTGTACATTAACGGCCAATACTTCAATAAATATGTTATGGCCAAATTACTGATTTAATAATGATTTACCATCACTAATATTATACTCTAGTCATTAGAATATTAAACTAAATTACTACAAAGTTAATTTAAATTTTCAATTACTTCTAAGATTTCAACACCATCATCGCTAATAAAATAGAGAAATGGGAGTGGGACAGAATTCTTTTTAAATTCGTCGTCCCACCCCCGCAAGGATGACTAGAACTGAAAAAAGCTTGATTTAAGCGCATTTTCAGTTCAGTCAGCTACTGCGAATTTGCAAAATAACATCATCATATTATTTATGTCCCACTCCCACTGTTTTGGTTAGACATATCTTTTTATATAAACTACGCTCTAAACACCACAACACTATATAGTCATCATTGGACATAAGCTATGATGTTATGCGTCACTCACACGCTTTCTCATTATCATGTAACTAATGCTCGCGGCACACCGCTTCTAATACGGAGATAATGAAAAATGATTATCTGAACCTGTTGATCCATCAAATGGTGATTGGTAATTTTGTTCTACACCAGATGACGACGTATTTCTACTTAGGAATGCAAGTACACGTTTCATGTTCTCTTTAGATTCTGGTTTGTCTAGATGGAATTGATATTGATGATGTAAATGATGTGAACCATCATAAAACAATGTACTTACCGGTATATTCGCCTCTTTCAATTTGCGATAAAATTCAATGTTTTGACTATAGAAAGGATCCGCATCACCTACTGATAAATATGTTGAAGGATAATCCTTAGTCACTTGATTAATGGTTGACATTTGAGAAATATTTTTAAAATCAGTTTCCCAATGTGTTGCACCTGTATAACTATGCATAAACATTTGAATTCTTGGAAATTCAGTTTCTCTTACCGTCTTCATATCATAAAACCCACCGAAAAAGATAGCACCTTTAATTTGTGAGGGTGTAAAACGCTGTTCAAATCCCATTTCGTTTCGTAAAGTACTGTTTGTTTGCATCGCAACATATTGACTCGTTAGTTGTGCACCGGCAGAATCACCACCAATAATGACTTGGTTTAAATCGATTGGGAAACGGTCTTTATTATGCTTAATAAATTGAATGGCATCATCAAATTGAATAAGCGGTGTAGGATACTTATAGTTAGGCGCTAAAGCATAGTTAACGTTGACTACTACATATCCTTGCTCAACAATTTGAGATAGTAATGGATTTTTGTATTGTTTATCACCTGCAACATAGCCACCACCGTGCATCCAGAAGATAACCGGTAATTGAGTATCCTTATCTACATCATCAGGCATCATGATATCAAGTTGACTTTTAGGAAGATGATTATTGTATGTAATATTTTGAAATAGTTTGACGTTAGGGTTATTAATTTGAACTTTTTCACGCTGCTGTTTGCGTTTTTCACTTTCCTGTTGGTGGTGATATAACCCTAAAGCAACTACGATACTGACGATCATAATTGTGACACCAGTAATCATCGCCCACTTTTTCTGAGTATTCATTCCTTATGATCCTTTCAATTGATTATAGACGGTTTGTCCGCTTTTTTAATAGAAAAGGGAGTGGGACAGAATTCTTTTTAAATTCGTTGTCCCACCCCCGCAAGGGTGACTAGAACTGAGAAAAGCTTGAATTATGCGCCTTCTCAGTTCAGTCAGCTACTGCGAATTTGCAAAAATAGCTTCATTATATTATTTATGTCCCAACCTCTTTAACATTAAAACATTCAATTTAAATTGTAAAGTATAGCTGTTTTAAATCTAAGCGATATGGTCTTTATTATCACTCTTACGTAGATAATATTTAATTAATACTGCAACTACGATAAACAGACCGACAACACCCATGATGTTATAAAGGAAGTTAATTAAGTCTGCAAATCCTACAAAGCTTAGAATAAACGCAGCAACCATCATAATAGCAATGAAAATGTGATATTTTTTACTATATGGTTCTGTAAAACGTGCTGCAAATGAATAGCATAGTCCTAAAATTGTATTGTACATAACTGCTAACATAATGACAGTTAAAACAAGACCAATCCAAGGATGTATAGCATTAGCTAATGTTAATGTTGGAATTTCAACATTTTTAATTTTAGGATATTCAGATTGTAATGCAAAGTTGATTAAGGCTAATAAGATTGTGTAAATCACACCGCCAAACATTGCACCTCCACCTGAAATTTTACGTTTAGAAGCGTCGCCACCAATAGCAACAACCGTACTAAAGCCAACTGCAAAAGCTAGGCCTCCGTACATTAAGCCTCTAATTACACCCCAAAATGCACTTGTTTTATCAACTGTACTATTAACTTCGTTTAATGGAACGCTACCTGCAAATAAGTAGTAAACGGCAATAAGGATTACCATAATAATTAAGAATGGTGTTACGATACCAAGCGCGCTCACAATTTTGTTGAAGTCTAATAATAATGTTAAATAAATGACAATCGTCATAATTAAGGCACCTAACCATGTAGGTATACCAAAACTCTCTTGGAATGTTGAACCAGAGCCTGCAATCATAGTAACTGCAATACCGAATAAAAAGAATACTAATATATAATCGAAGATTTTGCTAAACTTTTCTCCGAATAAATATTGTAATGTTGACTCATGGTTTGTAGCTTCAAACGCGGTACCTATTTTAGCTACTTGTCTACCAATGAAACCAAGAATTAAACCTGAAATAAGTACACCGATATATGACCATAAACCATACGGTGTAAAGAATTGCATAACTTCTTGTCCAGTTGAGAATCCGGCACCTACTACAATGCCGACATAGGCGAAACCAATTTTTACAGCTTCTTTATTTAATCCCATGCGAAAATATAACCTCCTTAAATTTGACACATTGTGCATTATAACGTACTACAAATAATATGCAACAGTGTATACTAGTTGCGACACGCCGTTTATCGGCTATAACCACTATGTTATATACGCTTATTAAAGATTTAAAATTTCTAAAAAAATTATTATTCTTACCTCATTTTCCATAAATAAGTAACTAAGCACATCGTAATTTATGTTACGTTTATGATAAATATCACATTAGAAAAAATGAATGAAGCATTATAATTGGGAATGCTTTAAAGCCCAAATTAATAGAATGCTTGCAAAATCAAAAATAAAAATCATCTACAGTCAAAGGAAAATTGATGTGGGGTCTGTTTTTGAATTTATGAAGGCTACCTTGGGTTTCACTTGAATGTCTGTACAATGGATATATAAAGTCAAAAGAGAACTAGGATTTGGGAGTGGGACAGAATTCTTTTAAATTCGTCGTAACCCCAACTTGCTTAGCTTGTAAAATCACTTTCGTGATTTTTTGTGTTGGGGCCCCGACCCCAGCTTGCTTTGCTTGTAGAATTTCTTGATGAAATTCTCTTTGTTGGGGCCCCGCCCGCAAGGATGACTAGAACTGAGAAAAGCTTGATTTAAGCGCCTTCTCAGTTCAGTCAGCTACTGCGAATTTGCTAATTAGCATTATTATATTATTTATGTTCCAGACTCTTAATATAAGAAAAATAACAACTCAACGAGCTGAGAATAATCAGAAAAATTATAAAAAAGACAATTTCTATATTATTTCAATAGAAATTGTCTCTTTTCACTTATCCAGGAACTTTATGTCCCGGACCCTCTATCTTTCCTAATTAGAATTTCCATATTGTTGTAATTCGTTAATATCAACGACAACATTATCCATACGCTTAGCTGTTTCTTTAAGTGCATTTCTTGCAACATGATTACTTGGATCTAATTTCAAAATTTGTTTAGCTACTTTGAAAGCTTCAGAATCTGTAATAACAGGCTCTGGAATTGCGTGTAATAATAACATTTGCAATAGACTCTTAATTTCTTTACCATTTGTTAATTGGATGGATGCTTGCGCATGGTAGTACGCAGAATCTAATGCACCCTCAATTTCACTTAACGGATACACAAGTAATAGAAATGCTAAATCATGCAACTCAGACGTTTCTTCAAATTTAATCATATATAAAATACAAGTATAAAACATCATGCTTTCATGTTCATGTGCACATGAAATGTAGGCTTCTTCAAAATCTAGAAAGTCTGCTTTGGCCATTATCTGTCTAACTTGTTCAAATTCTCCACTTAAAACGTTTTCCTTGATGCTGTTTTGCATGACCTTGCCCACCTACTCTTTCGCTTTACTATAATAACCTATTTTATCACAATCATTTGTCATTTTCATTTTATAAATTACTTAATTATAAAATTTATTTTGCACATATCAATGATTATTATATTACAGCTGATTAACCTAGATTTTAGTCAAATGCATTTGCTTTAAATGACGTTTGTGCAACTTCTTGTATCGCTTCATCAGTAGTTCCACCAACTGACAATTTGACTGCTGCAGTGAAACTGCCTTCTACAATTGGTGCATCTATTTTCTTAATATGATGGGGGCCATCGTACATTTCAATCGCTAAATCGATATTCATTTCAGATGATCCTAAATCATAGAAACATAGTGCATCATCTTCTAGGTCATTGATAATATTTTGAATGTCATCAAATGAGGTACCTATACCGCCATCGACACCACCGTATGCGATAATGTTTACATCCTTGGCCATCTGATTAAGTAAAGATTTAGTGCCTTTCGCAATATCTGCACTATGGCTAATAATTATGATTGATGTCATTTGATATCATCTCCAATCAAAGCGCTTAAGATATACACCATACTTTGAGCACCGGGGTCAACATAACCTATTGAATCTTTTTTAAAGTATGCTGCACGTCCTTTTGTAGCTTCAATAGCTTTCGTATCAGTCGCAAATTGTTGCAATACTTCAAATGTTAATGTTTCTTCATTCTCTAAAGCTTCACGTGCACGATCTACAACATCAAACATAGTTTTCTCATTACGTTGCACTTTACCTCTTTGCGCAATCGCATTTGCAAATTCAGTAACGACAGCTTTTAAATTATCATTGTCAATATCATCTTTAACGACATTAGACATTTTAACAAAGCTAAATCCGTATAATGGACCAGATGCACCGCCAATATTTGACATTAATGCCATACCTGTTGTTTTAAACAGCGATGCCATACTACTATCATCTAGCTTATCTTTCAAACTTTTGAAGCCGCGTAACATATTAACACCATGATCACCGTCACCAATTGCTCTATCTAAATCTGTTAATACTGTTTCTTTTTCTGAAAAAGTTGTCTCCAAATCTAACAAACGTTGTTTCATTTCTTTAACATCCATTTTTATCACCTCAGTTGAAAGTAGTGTTTCTGTTAAAAGTAACGTGATGCTGTAGGCGCTTGTAAGGCTTTTAATAGCGCTTCATCGCTAGGTAATAGAGTAATTGAGAAACCTTGCATATCTAGTGAAGTCATGTAGTCACCAACAAACCATTGTGCGACTTCTCGGTTCTGTTCCTCTAAATAACGTGCGCTAAATTTAGTTACGATATTCAATTCAGATAATGGTGTACCTCCCATGCCATTAATCATAACGATTAATGATTGCGCTTGGCTTTCTTTGAGTAATCGACCCAATAATCGTTCAACGATACCATCTATTTCTTCATATTGAATGCGTTCAATGCCTTTTTCGCCATGAATACCTATGCCAATTTCAATATCATTGTCATCAATATCGAAGCCATATTGTCCTGTCGTCGGAACCATTGGTGGTGTAAGCGCCATACCAATACTTTTAATTTGAGAAGCAACTGCTTCACCTTTCTCTTTAATATCCTTTAATGTCATACCTTGTTCAGCTAAATAGCCTACATATTTATGCACAAATACTGTACCGGCAACACCACGTCTTTGTGTTGCTTCAGATACTGAAATGTCATCTTTAACAATAATCATTTCTACTTGAATGCCTTCCATTTCAGCCATCTCTTGCGCCATTTCAAAGTTCATTACATCACCGGCATAATTTTTAACAACTAATAGCACACCATCACCTGTATCGACAGCCTTGATTGCTTCTAATACTTTATCTGGTGTCGGTGAGGTGAAGACTTCCCCGCACACTGCTGCATCAAGCATTCCTTGTGCGACATACCCTGCGTGAGCGGGTTCATGACCACTACCGCCACCTGAAACAATTGCCACACCTTGAGATTTCTTGTGACGTCGTACGACAATCGTTTCTGCGATGATGTCGATATCATCATTTGCTATTACTAAACCATCCAACATGTCTTTTAAAAAGTGCTCTTTTTGTTTAATTAGCTTTTTCATATGCAATTTCCTCCCTTGGCTATCATCTCAATTATAAATCAAGCACAATGTATGCGCTAACATTTACATGCATGTCGTTATATTTTTCATTTTTTTACAAAAAAATTGGGAATGGACTAGATTTCGTCGTTATGCTAGAAAATCTATCCACTCCCGTGAGGATCACTCGTATCAATGAAAAATTTAGTATTGAACTACTTAGATACGAGATATTATATAGTGTCACTTTCGCTTTATTATATGCGTTTTGATTTATACATTAAGTAAATGAAATATGGTGCGCCGATAATAGCAACTACAATACCAGCAGGTACACCTGTTGGTTCGAGAATAATTTTACCAATCGTATCTGATAGAACAAGTAAGAAAGCACCTACTACAATTGAAATTGGTAAAAAGAGTTGATGGCGTGGTCCAATAATTGATTTTGCAATATGCGGCCCCATTAAACCAATAAATGCAATCGCACCTGCAACTGCAACAGCAATTGAAGATAATACAACCGCAATAAAGAATAGAACGATACGCTCGCGTTCAATCTTCACGCCAAGCCCTTTGGCAATATGCTCATGTGTATGAATTAAATTAAGCATATTAGATTTGTATAACAGAAATGGAATGATGATGATAAGCCATGGAATCGTTGCAATCACAAATGTCCA
Organism: Staphylococcus sp. GDX8P54P; assembly: GCF_017893165.1. Taxonomy (NCBI): domain Bacteria; kingdom Bacillati; phylum Bacillota; class Bacilli; order Caryophanales; family Staphylococcaceae; genus Staphylococcus; species Staphylococcus sp. GDX8P54P. The sequence goes on along the minus strand of NZ_JAESMM010000005.1, from coordinate 37,003 downwards.
ATCATCGCCCCAAATATTACCAGCAAACCAAGTCGCTATAAATTCTGACTGATCTTCGTTAAATTTTGACATAAGTGTAATAGAACCACCATATAAAGCTGTCTGCATCCCTACACCAATTAACACCATACTTGAAGGTGTAATGCCATCTCTTTGATTCACACTAAATAAAAAGATAATAATAGCGGTTGCTACGCCACCAACAATACTTATTAGCGGTAATACATATACAAAATTATCTGGATTAATATGACCAATTGAAATAAATAAAGCAATAGCAAAACCACCGCCAGCATTAATACCTAAAATACCTGGTTCGGCAATTGGATTCTTAGTGACACTTTGAATAATAGCACCACTTAAACTAAGCGCTGCACCTGCTAAAATCGTAATTAACATTCTAGGAAATCTAAATTCCATTAAAATTAATTGATCATAATATTCACCTTGACCAATAAGCGTCTTTAAAAATCGATCTACGGGTATCTTATACTCTCCAGAAGACACACTCCATGTACATGCTGCTAATAATAGTATTGAAAAGATGATTAACGTAATGATTTGTTTACGTCTTAATTTTGGATGTATCATATTGTGCGCCCCCCTCTTTTAACTAAATATAAGAAGTAAGGTACGCCAATAAACGAAATAATAGCGCCCACTGGTGCCTCACCTAACATACGTGCAATGGTATCAGCTAATATCATGAGCAAACCGCCTGACAACGCAGTTAATGGTAATACCTTGGCGTAATCAGTACCCACTAAAAATCTAACAATATGAGGTACCATTAATCCGACAAAGGCAATTTGTCCTACCATAGACACGGCAACACCAGCTAAAATCATCGTTAAGAATAGACTCACACCACGAATCATCGTGATATTCTGTCCTAATCCTTTCGCAAGGGTTTCACCTAAATTTAAAATCGTTAGTTGTTTACTCATTGCTATAATGATTATGATAGCAATAATAATTACTGGGCCACTCCACATAAGTTGCTTCCAAGTCGTACCTGAAACACCACCGGCAGTCCAGAATGTTAGTGTTTGGTTTAGTTTAAATGTTAACGCAATACCCTGACTTAAAGCCGTTAATAATGCACTTACAGCAGCACCGGCTAAAATAATTCTCATAGGGTTAAACCCATCTCGTCTAGATCGCCCTATCGTTAAGACGATAAAGCCACCTAGCATTGCGCCTAAAAACCCTGCAAACATAAGCATTAAAAATGGCGCCGAGGGATAAATGGCAAACGTTAATGCCAACGCAAATGAAGCACCTGAATTCAAACCAATTAGACTCGGATCAGCGAGCCCGTTTTTTGTTACACCTTGAATCACAGCACCTGCAACTGACAGTGCCATACCTACTAATACCGCACCTAAATCACGCGGTATACGTATCTCACTAATAATGTTATGTTGTTGGTTTTTAGGATTATAATGAAAAATAGCATCCATAATAGTTGAAAAACTAATTTTTGCTTCGCCTATCAAGATAGATACGAGCAATGCGCCTATTAACAACACAAAGACTAAAATCATATAGCCAATAAAACCGATGTTTACTTTTTTATCTTTCTCCATCATGATAAATTCCCTTTTCTTAGTTTATCTATATATTATGAATAATTACGTTGGAATAAGTCATATGTGACTAATAATGGTTTCCCTGTACGTGGATCTGTACTAAGCACGACATCAATATTGAATACTTGTTCTAAAATATCTTTCGTTAGCACGTCTTCCGTAGGGCCACAAGCAATGATATCACCTTTCTTCATTGCAATAAGATGATCAGAAAAACGAATCGCTTGATTAATGTCATGTAAGACCATGACGATTGTGCAACCTTGTTCTTTATTTAATTGTTGTACTAATTCTAATATTTCTAATTGATGTGAGATATCTAAATATGTCGTAGGCTCATCTAAGAAAATGATGTCTGTTTTTTGAGCAAGTGCCATCGCAATCCAAACACGTTGGCGTTGACCACCACTTAAATCATTAATAGAGCGATGTCTAAATTCAGAAGTTCCAGTAACAGTCAAAGCCCAATCAATTTCTTTCTTATCTTCAGCAGATAGTCGTCCAAATCCTTTTTGATGTGGGAAACGACCATAAGACACAAGTTCTCCAACTGTAAGGCCATCTGCTACTTCAGGTGTTTGTGGTAATATCGCAATTTTTTTAGCAATCTCTTTTGTAGACTGTGTATGAATATTTTCACCATCTAATTGAATTTCACCATTTTTTATTGTTAGTAAGCGCGATAATGCTTTTAATAATGTAGATTTACCGCAACCATTAGGGCCAATAATTGACGTAACTTTGCCATCCGGAATTTCTACATCTAAATTGTTAATAATCGTATGATCCCCATAACCTATTTCCACTTGTTGTGCTTTTAAACGATTCATGCTTTCCCTACTTTCATAATAAATAGCTTTGGATATGATTGAAATAGTCAATTGATAATAATTATCATAGTCAATAGATGTATTATAACATCTTTGCAAACAACTGACTATTTGTAATTAATGCACAAAAGGTTAGGCATTTTATGGATTGGCAGAGTCATTTAACCTTTACCAATCAATGAAAACACCTAACCTCATTCATTCACTATTATCAATTATTCATCAATTAAAAATCCATTGCCATATACATCTCTCACATCATGGACAACTAAAAAGGCATGATTATCAATCTTACGTATCATTTTCTTTGCTTTAGATACTTGTGTTTTCGCAACAACAACATAAAGGACGTCTTTTTCTTCACGACTATAATAGCCTCGCCCATCTAAGATGGTAAGGCCACGCCCTACTTGTTCATCTATTGCCTTCGCTACTTGGTCTGGCTTACTTGAAATAATTGTCATTGCTTTTTTAGTATTTAAACCTTCAATCACATATTCCATCACTTTTGTACCTATGTACAGTGAAATAACTGTCACTAATGCCATTTGTAAAGGTAGTACCGTTAACGATATAAGTACAACAATTAAATCGAAAAATAACAAGGCATATGCCGTACTAACATCTAAATATTTATTAGCAATTTGGGCTAGTATCGTTGTTCCTGCAGTGGTACCACCGGCGAGAACTATAATACCAATACCTAATCCAACACAAGAGCCACCAAAAACGGCATTAATGATGACATTTCCTGTTTCAACATGCCACTGCTCAGTTAAACTCAAGAAAACGGAGATCAATACAGTTGCTATTATAGTCAATACCATACTTTTTTTACTTAAAAATTTATATCCAACTATGATGAGTAATGCATTAGCTACAAAATTTGTAATGGCTGGAGAAATGTGAAACGCATAATATAGAACAATAGCTATACCTGTTACCCCACCTTCTCCTAAATTACCTGAGATAATGAACGCATTTACCCCAGCTGAAAATATGAAAGAGCCTAGTATGACCAAAAGTAAATCTTTAATATTTTTATTCACATATACCAACCCCTTTAATTGTAATATCACTAAAAATGTTAGCACATTCACTAGCAAGGCTACAATATTCATTTTGAAAAGGGATTAAAACCATGAATGTTTAACCATATCATTGTCTTGTCTCTCGTTTGAATCCTCATTATAAATAAAGAGAATCATAAATAAATATAAATTTTCTGAATTTTTTGTTTACTTTAGCGATTCCTTTTGCTATAATGTGTATAACTTCTTAATAAGAGAAGTTATCTCCTTTGTGTTGTTTATAGTAACAAAACAAATTTTGCTCGAAGTACTGTGACAGTACCTAGTCCTTACCGTTACAAGTACATTAATATTCATTTCCCATAAAAACCAAGTATATAGAGTGTCTCCTCACTCTACATACTTGGTTTTTATCATTTATCTTAAAATTATCAATCATTATAATATCGATAGCTTGTCTGTCTCACCCAAAAACGAAAAAAACTGAGAAAAGAGGCTGGGACATAAATAATATAATGAAGCTATTTTGCAAATTCGCAGTAGCTGACTGAACTGAGAAGGCGCTTAAATCAAGCTTTTCTCAGTTCTAGTCACCCTTGCGGGGGTGGGACGACGAATTCAAAAAGAATTCTGTCCCACTCCCATCTTCTCAGTTCATTTAGCTACTGTGCATAAACAACATCACTTTTATGAATCATACGTATCTTAGATTTCATTAATTGAATAAGTATAAATGATATCTTCTTACCAAGCGAATAATCCAACAAACGCTGCAGTAAGTAATGACACTAAAATACCTGCTAATAACATCATTGGTACATATTTAGATACAAAATCTGATGTTTTTTTATCAACAATCCCTTTTAACGTTCCTACAATCATGCCAATCGTTGAGAAGTTGGCAAATGAAACTAAGAATGTTGAAATGACTGCTCTTCTATGTGGACTATATGAATCTACTACTTTACTAATTTCACCCATAACTACAAATTCATTCGTAACAATTTTCTTAGCCATTTGTTGCGCAACGATCCATGCTTCTCCCCATGGTAAACCAAGTAAAAGTGCAAATGGATACATAAATAAACCTAAAATTTGATTCAAGCCGAAACTGCCTTTTACACCAATCCATCCACCAACAAGACCTGTAATCAGATTTATAAAGCGATCAATTAAGTCTGCTAAAGCAACAAAGCTAATGACGAAAGCAATAATGATTAATACCAGTTTACCCGCATTCAATACAGAATCACCTAGGAATGAGAAGAATGGTTGACGTTCAACTGCTTCATCATTCTTAATGCTATAAATGATATCTTCTTGCTCTTCAACACTTACTGGATTCAAGATTGAAGAAACAATAATCGCATTGATAATATTTAAAGGTATTGCAGTTAATACAAGTTCACCAGGTATCATTTGTACATATGCCCCAACAATGGCACCAGAGATAGAACTCATTGACATCATAGCTACAGTTAATACACGCATTTCATTCATGCGTTTAAGTTGTTCATTAGATACAGCTAACGCTTCAGTATTACCTAAGAACATCATTTCAATACCGAAGAATGATTCAAATTTAGGTTGACGTGTAACCTTAGCTAGTACCCAACCAATACCACCTATAACTTTAGGTAGAATGTTGAAATACATTAAAACGTCAAACAATGGTACAACAAGTAGAATTGGGAATAGCGCACTAATCGCCATATCCATTTGTTTACCGCTAGTAAAGCTGCTAAATGCAAACCCTGTTCCAGTGTGTGCGGATTGAATTACCCATGCAATTGCTGAAGCTAATCCTTCTACAATCGTTCTCCCAATTTGGAAATAAACAAAGAACCATGCTAAAAACAAGTTTAAAACAACAAGAATTAAAATAGATTTCCATTGGATATTTTTGCGATCTCTTGAAAATAATACTGCAATTCCCAAAAATGCAAGTAACCCAATGATGTTAATCACTAAAAACATAAGGCACCTACCTGACTAAATTTTTATGACGTGATGTCATGGCATGTTTATATAACAGAACCGTACTTTAAACTCTAATTAACCCCAAAAGTTCCGTTAATAATATATTTCTCATTATACCATGAGGCAATGTTCGAGAAAATATAGATTCGTCAAATTAACATAAATGAAAAAGCGCGAGACAGATTTCGTTTTGAAATCATTGTCTCACGCTCTCTACTTGCTTTACTTATCGTTGTTCATGCTGACCATCTATTTGCTATAACCCTAGATTGGGTTTTAGAAAAACTTAGTATACATGTCTTTTAAATTCGGGTAGTGATTTTACAATACAGCATCACACTATGGTTGGTTACAGGTGTGTTTTACATTCATTTAATCATGGTTCTTTTCAATATCATGATAAATATAATCACCAATATACTGAGACGCTTTTCCGTTCTCTATTGAGCAGAAATCATTATAAAATGCTTCGATTTTATCTTTATATTTTACTTTATGTTGTTCAATTTGTTTTAATTCTTTAGCCAATTTAAATTCATCTGTAATGATTTCACCAGGTAGATCATTCATATAATCCATGTAGAAACCACGTAGTCCTTTATCATATTTTTCTATATCATAGGCAAAGAAAAATTGTGGGCGTTTTAAGATACCAAAATCAAACATAACAGATGAATAATCAGTTATTAACGCATCAGAAATGAGGTATAATTCCGAAATATCGCTATAATTTGATACATCGATTGCAAAGTCGTCAAATCCATGTAAATCTAACGCATTAGCAATAAGATAATGCATTCTTAGTAAGATGACATAGTCATCGCCAATTTCTTTTTGGAGATTTGCCAAATTAATTTTCAAATCGAATAAGTATTGGCCTTTCTTCACAAACTCATCATCTCTCCAAGTTGGTGCATACATAATGACTTTTTTATCTGCAGGTAAATTTAAATTACGCTTAATTTGTTCAATATATTCAGTATCATTTTGACGATTAACTAAAACATCATTTCTTGGGTATCCAATTTCCCAGATACGATCTTCGTCCATCCAAAATGCAGATTTGAAAATATTTGAAGAATATCTATTAGGTGATACCAAACGATCCCAACGCGATGCTTCAGCATAGAAATTCTTCTTATAGTTTGCAGTAGTTGTGCCAGGCATTCTAACCACTTTCATATCGTTAGCTAAACGTTTTAATGGTGTTCCATGCCAAGTCTGAATATACATTTGATTCTCTTTTTTATTTAAATATAGTGGCAATCTAGCATTTGTCACCCAATATTTTGCTTTAGCATAGGCATCATAATACGCTTTTGATCCCTTTTTAACTTTAGTTGCATTGCCTGGAACAATGTTATTTTCAGGCTTAGAAAAGACCCATATATAATTTAAATGTGGATAATGTGTCTGCATGTATTCATAGATATACTTAGGACTATCGCTGTAGTTTTTACCGCCGAACGCTTCAAATACAATGGTATTTGGATCGACCATAGCCTCATTATCACTGAGTTGATATTTTGAACGTTCTTTCATTTTGCTATTTAACAAAATATTTTTAACTAAGCGTGTTTTATTACGCAAATCATTAACATATTTAGCATTTTCAATATTATCCATAGATAAGAATACTATTTCTAAATTGTATAATATCTTTCCATCTTTAAAGATGTCCCATTTGATTGCTTTAACAATCTTAATCAATACATCTTCAAGTGTTACATATCGAGATTTTATATCTCTAAGGGCTGGATCGAAGCCGCTTTTAATTTCATTTTTCATTCTGTTGATCAAGAAATGTTTGACGCGTTTATCATTAGTTCGTCGCATTGCATCAAAGAAACTATTAACGTGATCTTCAAATTTATTTGTAAAGTCTTGATCACTTAAGGTATTACCATAAAACGGATCATAGACTTCGCCACGATAATAGAATGGGAAATTAGTAATTCTAACGAAACGCTCTGCATATTTTAAATATTCCAACACAAATGATGTATCTGCATATATACTTAATGACTCATTAAATTGAATTTGGTGTGCTTTAATGATGGCATTTTTAAACAGAATATTACATGCTGATTCTTTTCTCAAAATTGAGTTTGGACTTTTTTGATGCGTATCATATTGCATACGCACTCTGTCTTTATCTACATATTGTGGACGTTGACTTCTAAATTTATGAATAGGTGCAATCAATGTATCTAAACCATTTACGTGTTGTAGGTAAAAATCAACAGCATAGGATGCTAATTGATCATCCGCATCTAGGAATAGTACATATTGCCCATGCGCTTGTTCTAAAGCTACATTACGTGCATGTGCGTGACCAGTATTTTCTTGTAACTGAATGAAGTGAACGTCTTTGTCATATGTCTTTAACGTTTCTTGTAGTCGTTCTGTTGAACGATCAGTTGAACCATCATCGACAATAATAACGTCGAAGTCTTGGTTTCTTTGACTTTTCAAGCTGTGAATACACTCACTAATATAATCTTCATTATTAAAATACGTAATAATAATCGATAATTTATTCAATATATTTCTCTCCAATTTTCTAATTATTCATCGTATGCGTCACGTCATTGATGAGGGATTGGTAGTTCATTAATGCTTGTTCTACACTAAATTTTTCACTTAATTTTACATCTTTGAAATGGATATTTCTAGCCATTTCCATTGCATTCGCAAACCCTTCAATGTCATCTTTTTCCACAAGTATACCATTTTCGTGATTCCGAATTAACTCACTTGGTCCATAGCGTACATTATACGAAATAACAGGACAACCACAATTAATACTTTCCATAATGGATAACCCAAAGCCCTCATATCGACTTGTTAGAAGGGAAGCAATTGCCTTTGGAAATACTTCTTTAGGCGTATTCGTGTGCCCTTTAAAAATAACTTTATCTTCAAGTTGAAGCGTTCTAACTAGTTGTTTGAGCTTGTTTAAATTACCTTCTTTATCATCGCCATACACTAAAAGTTTAGATGAATACCCTTTTTTCAAATACATATCGAATGCTTTGATAATATGATCAATCTGCTTTTCAGAAGCTAATCTACCAATAAAACAAAATTGATCTTCAACAGCATCTCGATGATTTGATTGCGCTATGTCTAGAAAATGAGGTATCACCTCTATTTTATTATCATCTATATCAAATTGCGATTGAATATCACGTTTTTGGTAATCGGTTAAAACAACATATTTGTCAATCTTTTCATGATTATCAAGCGCAAGCTTATACGAATGACGAACGTTATGATCTTGTAAATGGTTACTATGAAACATTAATATACGCTTAATATTATTTTCACACTCAATCAATGGTCTGTCGAGTAAGCGTGCATCATTGAATACGATACTTCCATCTGCTAAAACATGATTGTAATAATACGTAAATAAAGCTTTTTCTTTTTTGAAGATGCGCGTTTCACCTTGCTTAGTGAAATGTTGTATATCAATCAATTGATTCTTTTGATCGTTCATAAAATGTTTCTTTAAATACATGTTACCCTTTTTATCGTAATATTCTTCCGATGTTTTGATGGCTGTTACGTCGTCAAAATAATCAATTTTATGCAGTCTACCGTTCAAAGTAAATGATTTGCGTTTAGCTATCTTTTGCGTATTGGGATTTATTGTATCTTCAAACTTAATCACCTGTCTGTCCGTATAATATCTACGAAACAATACGTATGTCTGATCTTTATAATACTTTACGCTATCTCCTTCTTGAACAGCTTCCAATCCGCGTATCTTAACCTTCGTTTGGATGGGTAACTTTCGAAATAATTTAGGTTCAACAGGCTCCTCTAATAATTTATAATTCGCCAACCAGTCATATATGTTTTCAATGACTGTGTTGTCAGTAATTAACTTTTTATTTCTAAAAATGCGATATACATTTTTATAATTAGCGTTATAATTCGTCGTTAAAATCGTAGATGTTTGTCCCAATTGTGTTTCTAAAAATTGTATTCTATGCAATAAAGATTTTGTTCTTCCACCATGTGTAGGCGGCAAAGTAGATGTTATTGTATATAGCATAGTCATTCTCCAATCTCATATCTTAATGATGTAAATGTTTATATGTCGCTTAATTAGTGTCGATTATTCCACAATCGCCTTCATAACTCAAAGCATATCTATTATTTCAGGGTTACTTATTTAAAAAAGTAGCTGGAACTATTATTAGTCCCAACTACACACACCGCGCATTATTCAGTTAGGTTTTGTGTTGTAACAAATTGATGATATTTGTCATGGTTACGCATTAATTCAATATGCGTACCTTCTCCTGTCACTTTACCTTGATCTAAGAAAATGATTTTACCCGCTTTTTTAATAGTTGAAAGACGGTGGGCAATAACTATCGTTGTTCTACCTTCCATGAGAACTTCTAATGCCTCTTGGATTTTTTGTTCACTCTCACTATCTAAATTTGCAGTCGCTTCGTCTAATAATAAAATATCAGGATTCTTCACGAAACTACGTGCAATATCAATACGTTGTCTTTGACCACCCGATAATTTCAGTCCTCGTTCTCCTACTAACGTGTCATAGCCGTCATCAAACTGCATGATGAAGTCATGACAATTTGCTAATTTAGCATATTTAATCAATTCTTCATCTGATACTTCTCGATTAATACCATATAGAATGTTGTCACGTATTGTACCGCTCATCATAGAATTCGATTGCATGACATAACCAATCTTATTACGCCAATTTGTGATAGGTACATCATAAATACTTTGGGTGCCATACTTAATATCTCCAGATTCAATGTCATACATACGTTCAATCAGATTGAATATTGTACTTTTACCTGAACCTGATGGCCCAACAAATGCACTGACCTCGCCTTGAGGAATACGGAAAGATACATTGTTGAGAATGGTTTTGATATCATATTTGAAATCAACATTTTCAAATGACAATTCGCCATCGTTGATTGAAATATGATCTATAGGTTGCAAATCTTCCATTGGTTCAATAGGTTCTTGCATAATTTCAAAGATCCTACTACTTGCACCCACTGCCTTTTTATAGTCTGTAACTAATGTTGAAAGATTCATTAATGGCATTGATAATTGCATCACATAAAAAATCATTGAAATGAGTGCACCCGCTGTGATTGCACCAGTTGCTATTCTTATCGCACCGAAACCTAAGATAACTGCAATCATTAATAACATAATTACACTTGAAATAGGTTGAATCACTGCAGTAATTTTGGCTTGTCGTAGACCCAAATTATAAATTTCACGTAAGTTACTATGCGCATTATTTAACTCTTGTTTCTCTGTATTCGATACTTTAACTAATCGCATCTCAGTTAACACACGTCCTAATAATCCACTAAAGTTCGCAATTTCAGTTTGTGTATTCATTGATATCTTTTGCATTTTACGTCCTAGTGGAATCATGATCGCCATAAATATCGGAATAGCAATAAATGTTAATAATGTCATTTGCCAATCCATAATAAATAGCATGACGATTGACCCAATGAGCGTTATAACTGCTGGTAGTAATTGTGGCAATTTCTGTGAAATAAATTCATTAATAACCTTTGTATCGTCTGTCAAACGACTCATTAGCTGTCCGCTTTCATTCTTATCAAAAAATGGCATCTTTAATTTAATGATATGTCCCCATAATATGGATCGAATATCATAAATCATTTTTTCACCAATTTTACTTAGTAAATAAATACCTATACCACTTAATAGTGCATTGGCAATAAATATACCTGCAAATAATAGAACGATATTCCAATTAATACTACTTGTAGAGAATTTATCAACCAGCCGTCCGGTAAATAGCGGAATTAACAGACCACTAATACTCCCTAGAGAAGAAATTATGATTGCCGCGATAATTAGTCCATATGGCCACGACAAACGTTTAAATAAGAAAAATAATGGATTTTGTCCTTTCATATATTAGCCCTCTTTTTATATTCATTTTAAAAATTTAATTATCTCATTTTCCAAGTATAAAGCTTTAGCAAAAAAATTCATATAAACATACTTATATGATAAAATATTTTAGTTGAAATTTTGAAAAAGGAAAGATAAGAATGAAACGACGCTTTACAATGATATTGGTTGCATTGTTAACCATTGCTATTATAGCACCTAAAACATATGCTTCCGAATATGAGCCAACACCTACCGAAATTGCTAGACAATATGGTTACCCAAATGTAACAGATGCCTATCAACCTGAAGGTAGTATTAATGTTAGTCAAACCGGGCAAATTTTATATGACTATCAATCTAACCGAAAATGGTACCCTGCTTCAATGACGAAGTTAATGACCATGTATTTAACACTCGAAGCCATCAATAAAGGGGAACTTTCTTTAAATGACAAAGTACATATTACGGATCAGCATTATCGTATGTCAACGTTACCAGAATTAAGTAATACGAAATTATATCCTGGGGAAACTTATACCATTAGTGAGTTACTTCAAATTACAGTCTCTAACTCAAGTAATGCCGCTGCTTTAATTTTAGCTGATGAAGTTTCTGGAAACGTCAATGATTTTACAGATTTAATGAATAAGAAAGCCAAAGCGCTAGGTATGTCAAATACGCATTTCGTTAACCCAACAGGTGCCGAAAATTCACAATTAAAAGATTTTGCACCATCAAAATATAAAGATCAAGACAATTCCACTTCTACTGCAAAGGACTTCGCAATTCTAGATCACCATGTCATTAAAGAAACACCGAAAATACTACACTTCACTAAGCAACTTGCTCCAACACAACACGGTGTTACATACTATACTTTTAATCATTCATTAGAAGGTGCCGATATGAGTTTGCCAGGTACTGACGGATTAAAAACAGGTTCAAGTGATGTTGCAGATTATAACCATACGATTACAACTAAACGTAAGCAATTCCGTATCAACCAAGTTATTATGGGCGCTGGAGATTACGTTAATTTAGGCGGTGAAAAACAGCGTAACATGATGGGCAATGCGATGATGAACCGTTCTTTTGATCAATATCGTTATAAAAACGTGCTTTCTAAAGGTACGCATAAAATAAACGGTAAAACATACTATGTCAAAGAAAATTTATATGATGTAGTGCCTAAAGACATGACTCAAAAAGATTATAAATTCATTATTAAAGATGGTAAGGTTCATCTTGATTATGATCGTCAATTTCTTACAAAGGACGATGGACCACCTAAAGTTGACGTAACGAAACCCTTATTACACAAAGCAAACACTATTGCTCAAACGACTTGGAAAGAACATCCAATTGTCACTTTTATAGCATTAGCGTTATTAGCAATTGCATGTATACTTATTGTACGTTCAATTATTCATTTATTATTTAAACGCAAATAGCATCAATTAAACGCATATAGTTTGAGACAATGTCTCAGATTCGAGTGATACTCAAATCGATAACATAACGCTGTTATACGACGCCTAGTGGAAATGAACTATATCTACTTTAAAATGACGCACAGGACAGAAATTAAAATACATTCATTGTCCGCTTCTAATATGCTTTAAGCGCGATTTCAAATCAGATAGCTACTGCCAAATGATAAAGAGTCTGGGACATAATTCCTAGAGAAATAGCCAGTAAATGAGTTTTAACAAATTCATTTACTGGCTTCTTTATTTACAATACTCCGTATTGTTGGCTCGCTTGCCCAATGTGCTTTGCTTGTAGAAACTGATTAACTCAGTTTCTCTGTGTTGGGGCCCTTCTTATGGGACAGCTTCAGCCTGTAGTCCTCTAAAGAAATTCTTAGATGAATATTCACTCATTATAGTTGCGACGCTTTCCTGTGGGAAAGGCTCGTGCCTGTAGTCACTCGACACTTTCTTTTCCACTAGGAGTCGCGCAACAACATTCGTCATTCATCTCTAGAATTTCTTACATAAGTGCGCTAGCACTTATGTTCATTAATAATCAACGTAAGAGTCTCGCCAAAATACTTTGTATTTATATGTAATTTTACATTGTAATACTTAAAAAAATAAAGCACTTTCGTATAATTTAATAAGCATCACTAAACTAAATTAACGAGGTGCCTTATGTATAAAGATTAAAACATGACTCAACTTACACTACCAATGGAAACTTCAGTTCTTATCCCCACAAATGATATATCACGACATGTAAATGATATTGTTGAAACAATTCCTGAGAATGAATTCGATGAATTCAGACACCATCGTGGTGCGACATCATATCATCCAAAAATGATGTTGAAAGTAATTCTATATGACTACACACAATCTGTGTTTTCAGGGTGTAAGATAGAAAAATTACTTAATGATAGTATCCGAATGATGTGGCTATCACAAAATCAAAAGCCTTCTTATAAAACGATTAATCGATTTAGAGTAAATCCAAAAGTAGATGCTTTATTAGAATCACTATTTATTCAATTTCATAGTCAATGTTTGAAACAAAATCTTATAGATGATAAAGCTATTTTTATTGATGGTACAAAAATTGAAGCAAATGCCAATCGATATACATTTGTATGGAAAAAGAGTATTCAAAACCATGAGCCAAGGATGAATGATGATTCTAAAGCTCTCTACCATGAATTGGTAACCAATAAAATCATACCTGAGATTAAAAAAGATTGCGATAATGACTTAAAAAAAGAAGAAATAGATTTGATTGGTAGTCATTTAGATAAAGAAATCGAAGGTTTAAACCAACATATCGATAATGAAAAATGTACTAAAATAAGAAAACAAATACGGCTCAAAAGAACTAAAATTAAAAAATACAAAAAGCAAATTAATAATTACTCTGAGCGTAAGCAAAGATACGAAGTTCAAAAATCTATTTTAAAGGATAGAAATAGTTATTCTAAAACAGACCATGATGCCACATTTATGAGAATGAAAGAAGATCATATGAAAAATGGACAACTCAAGCCTGGTTATAATTTACAAATAGCGACAAATTCTCAATTTATTTTATCGTATAATGTGTATCAAAATCCGACTGATACAAGAACAATGATACCATTTTTAAATTCAATTCAAGAGACCTACGGTCAATTACCTGAATACATTGTAGCTGACGCAGGTTATGGTAGCGAATCAAATTATATGGCAATTATAGATAATTTTAATCGGACACCACTCATAACTTATGGAATGTTTATAAAAGATAACACTAAAAAATATAAACACGACATCTTTAATACTCAAAATTGGGATTATGACGAAATTAACGACGAATTCATTTGTCCGAATAATAAACGGCTAGGTTTTAAAAGATATGCCTATCGTCATGATAAGTATGGTTACAAGCGAGACTTCAAATTATATGAATGTGATGATTGTTCAGAATGTCCTCTGAAAAATCAATGTATGAACTTCAATTCAAAAACAAATAAAAGAATAATGAAGCATTATAATTGGGAATATTTTAAAGCCCAAATTAATAAAAAGCTTTCAGAACCAAAAACAAAAGCCATCTACAGTCAAAGAAAAATTGATGTGGAACCTGTTTTTGGATTTATGAAGGCTATTTTGGGTTTCACTCGGATGTCTGTCCGAGGACTCAATAAAGTCAAAAGAGAACTTGGTTTTGTATTAATGGCACTCAATATAAGAAAAGTAACAGCTCAACGAGCTGAAAATAATCAAAAAATTATAAAAAAGACAATTTCTATATTATTTCAATAGAAATTGTCTTTATTTACTTATCCAAGAACTTTATGTCCCGGATTTTTTTAATAGGATTAAATCTCATATTCTTAATTATTTAGCATCTTTGCCATATAATTCTTGTTTAATTTTAGTTGTTGAAATACCTTCCGTACGTTTTAAGTATACAACTTCACATTTGTCTTTTAAGAAGTCAAATTCGCCTTCCCAGTCATGTCCCATTACAAAGACATCTACTTCAAAACGATCTACGTCAGTTTCTTTTTGTCCCCAATCATTCTCAGGAATGACTAAGTCAACATAACGAATTGATTCCAACATCATTTTGCGTTGCTCATAATCATAATATGATTTTTTATTCTTAATTTGATTGAATTCATCTGAAGATAAAGCGACAATTAAATAATCGCCCATTTCACGCGCTCTTCTTAATAATTCAATATGACCATAATGTAATAAGTCGTAAGTGCCGTAAGTAATAACTCTTCTCATATAACGCTATCTCCTTAACATAATTTTTAACATTTTTTCATAACTTTAATTTAGCATAAATAAAATTTACATACCATTAATTATATAAGACATATTACACTATCGCTTTAAAAGGCGTTTGACAGACTGTTTACTATTAAATGCAAATTTCTTAGGCATGACCTGTGCTTTAAATCGGAAATATCCAGGTCGTCCAATACCGACATCAATAAGTGTTTGACGCCACTTCTCATAAGTATCGCGCGTCCAATGCGTTGCACCTTGCTCAACAGCTTGGATAATTCTAAACAACGCATCTCCAGAGTAATTGGTATGTTGCATATCCTTAATATAATGCGTAACTTTATCAATAAAGTTAGGTGTTACTCTACTATATTTTAATAAATAAGCTTGAATAAGATAACTCACGATTAAATCATCCATTCGATAACTATAGTAGGCTTTCTCATTTGTTAAAAGGAGTATCTCCATAACCCTTTGACGTACGCGTCTGGCATCTTCAATATAGGAGATAAACGTATCACCACGCTTATCAGTGATCGAACCTTCTTGCTCATTATATCCATATATCATCAGCGGTAATAATTGTATATCACGTGCAGTTAAATAAGCACGTGTGATAAAGGTATGTTCTTCACAAAACACAACATCTTCATCAAAGCGCAACGCACTAAATTTAGAATTGAATAGTTTTCCACCTGGCCCAATAGATTGCAAGATTTCAGGTGCTTGTGCTAATGATACTAATGCTTCACGGTTCATTTCTTCATGTGTAGGTACAATTTTCCAGTCTCCATGAACGCCTCTTCCAATTTGTCCTATAACGATATCGACTTCTTGATTACGCTCATAATAATCAATCATTTTATCAAGTCTTCCCGGTAGAAACTGATCGTCTGCGTCTAAAAACATAAATGCTTCCACATCATCAGACATTGCAGCTAATCCAAAGTTTCTACTTGCAGCTGCACCTTGATTATCTTGATTGTAAATCATGATATTTTTAACTTCTTTTTGCAATTGCGTAAGTTCATGCCTTGAATGATCTGTAGAGCCGTCATTCACACAAATAATCTCAACTTCATGCGTTGTATCAATCGATTTGATTGCCCTACGTATTGTATTTTCTGCATTATATACAGGAATTATGATAGCTATTTTCATTTTTCCACCATCTTTTCAATAAATTCTGTAACACGTTGAACGCTTGCTTCACTATTATATTTATGCCAATGTTTAAATAATGGTTCAAACAGCGCAACATCATTTTTAATTTTTACAATCAATTCTTCCTCAGTCGTTACTTTATATCGTTGAGGAATGGCTTTGTAAAATTGGTTTAAGCCACGAATTTTATCATATTTTTCTTCGTCATACACATAAAACAATGTCGGTTTATCTAGCAAACTTGCCTCAATAGGTAATGAACTATAATCGCTAATAATGATATCCGCCATAATCATCAATTCTTGAGTTGTCGCTACAGATTGACGTTGCGAAATAGATGGATGTAGTTGATTAATCAATGTGTACTCAGGCAAAGCTTGCTCAAATCGTTCAACATCTATGTGTCTATTATTTTCTGAACCTTCACGATACGTTGGAACATAGACAACTAAGGTTTTATGAATATTATAAAGTCTTTTCAAACGTTCTTGCTCGGCCTTAAGATTGAATTTTAAATAGTGGGTTAAACGAGGTAAACCAAGTGGCAACATTTGTGATTCAGTAGCACCAAATGAGGCCTTAAAGCATTCCCCCATCTCTTTTCCACCAATAAGATAATAATCTGTTGCATGATATACACGCTGGTATTGCTTAACCATTGTGTTGTTAGTTAAATCAACTTGATGATCGGTTAAACCGAAATTTTTTAGGGCACCTGATGCATGCCACGTTTGAATAATCGTTTGTGAGTGTTTCTTAGAATAACCACCTAGCATTAAATAATACGTATCAATGACAATGACTTTTGAACGACTCAACGCTCTGATATGTTTGACGATATGTTTATTTCCTGCAGGTATAAAAGTAATATGGTTAAGATGTTCTAGCCTATATTGTTCTTCAATCTTCGCAATCACAGTTATATTGTAACCCTTACTATCTAAGTCATTAATAATTGGCATGACATCTTCAGGGAACGTCATTAGAACAGTGATACGTTGTTTGTCTACGGATTTCCCTTTAAAAATGAAGTTCAATAATGCAATCATCAACATATATACTTTTTTTATAATTAGTCGCATACGTTTACCTCTCATATTTTCAATATAAAAATTATAAATCAAAACTACCCGATGTGCTGAATATACAAAATCCTTGATAAACGCTTCTACATTTATCAAGGACTTTAAAATTATAAGAAATCTGCGAAATGATCACGATATCTACGATGTAAAATTGAACCTAATACGAAGAATATTAAAATAACGATAACGTTATATAGTAATAATTTCCAATGTTCAATAAAGTACCATTCGTGGAATAATATTGCAGCACGATATGATTCTGCTAAGAAATAGACTGGATTAAATTTAATGATTTCACCAATTGTTCCACCAATACCTGAATCTTTAGGCACCCATAGTATTGGAGACATATAGAATAGAATTCTTAGCAAAGCCTGCATAATCATTTGCGTATCACGTACAATAATGCCGAGCGTCGATGTGAATAATGCAACTGACGCCGTAAAGAAGAATGTAAGTGGTACGTAAATCAATAATTGCACAATATGAATCGAAGGGTAAATACCATTAACGATACAAATGCCAATGATAATTAACAATAATCCTATATGACCATAAAATCGGCTGGTTACCGTATACGTCGGTATAATAGAGAGCGGGAAGTTCATCTTTGCTACTTGATTAAATTTCATCGCTACCGATTTCGTTCCTTCTAAAATACCTTGATTGACGAAGAACCACATACTAATCCCTACTAGCAACCAATAAATAAAAGGTATACCGTGAACAGGCTGGTTACTTCTGATTCCCATACCAAATACGAACCAATAAACCATGATTTGTAATGCTGGATTCAGTAATTCCCATGCTACGCCAAGATAGTTATTCGTATTCGTTATTTTAATTTGAAATTGTGCAAGTCTTTGCACTAAGTAAAAATTCTTGATGTGTTCTTTAAAAACAGATCCTACTGCCGACATTGAAATTAACCACGCTTTCAATTAAATATATACAATGTATTAACGTATTTATTAATGATTCGGATAACTACATTATATATAACATTTTCTCAAAAGTTTAATATAATTATTACGTACGCATCATATTATTATATATTGTAAAGTAGATTACTATAAAATAAGACCATAACTATGGACTTCATTTTATAAAAAAAGTAAAATCTACTTATTGTTTACAAAAAGTTATACAAAATCTCTTATACACTTTACACTAGGTTAATAAATTTAACAACTATTGTATGATGTATTATAATCTATATAAGTATTGATAAGGAAGGAATTATCATGAGCGTATCTGTAAATATCAAAAATGTGACAAAAGAATATCGCATTTATCGCAATAATAAAGAACGCATTAAAGATGCCTTAATCCCTAAAAATAAAAATAATACATTTTTCGCTTTAGATGATGTCTCTATCACAGCACACGAAGGTGATGTCATCGGTTTAGTCGGCATCAACGGCTCAGGTAAATCTACATTAAGTAATATGATTGGTGGCTCAATCTCACCTACTTCAGGCAATATTGAACGCAACGGTGAAGTGAGTGTCATTGCAATCAATGCAGGCCTTAACGGTCGTTTGACTGGTGTGGAAAATATCGAATTTAAAATGTTATGTATGGGGTTCAAAAGAAAAGAAATTAAACAACTTATGCCTCAAGTAATAGAATTTAGTGAATTAAGCGAATTTATTCATCAACCCGTTAAAAATTATTCAAGTGGTATGCGTGCTAAATTAGGATTCTCAATTAACGTTACAATCAACCCTGATATTTTAGTTATTGATGAAGCATTATCCGTTGGAGACCAAACTTTCACACAAAAATGCTTAGACAAAATTTATGAATTCAAAGAAGCCAACAAAACGATATTCTTCGTTAGTCATAACATCCGTCAAGTTCGAGAGTTCTGTACTAAAATTGCTTGGATTGAAGGCGGAAAGCTCAAAGAGTACGGAGAATTAGAAGAGGTACTTCCTAAATATGAGCAATTCTTAAAAGACTTCAAGAAAAAATCAAAAGCCGATCAAAAAGCATTCAGAAAAGGTTTAGATGAAAAACGATTTATTGTTAAATAGCGATCATCAAGATAAAAAATATGAAGAGGCTGGGACAAAATAAAATGTCTCAGCCTCCTTATCATTTTGGCAGTAACTGGCTGAACTGAGGAGGCGCTTGAATCAAACTTTTCTCAGTTCTAGTCATCCTTGCCAACGGGGGCCCGGCAAATGAAATGTTATTAAGAAATTCTATTTGCTAAGCAAGCTAGAAGCGGGACAACGACTTCAAAAGCATGCTGCCCCACTCCTTATTTATTCTTCTTCATTCGTCGCTGTACTTTAAAAATTTTATACATAAATTTAGGAATACTACGCATACGCCCAATACGCTTCCAATCGATTAATAAGCGATATACCCATTCTATATTCAATTGAATAAATAGTTTAGGCGCTCTCTTCTTCGTGCCACTGTAAATTTCAAGTGAGCCACCTACACCCATCATTACAGTACTTTTAAAGGTATGTCGATACTTTTGAATCCACTCTTCTTGTTTTGGAAAGCCCATCCCAACGAAAATATAATCCGGATTAAAACGTTGTATTCGTTTGATGACGGTCTCATCATTTAAGTCTATATAGCCATGATGATAATCAAATTGGGCTTGCGGATATTTCTGCTGTAAATTATTGTGTGCCAGTGTGACTACTTCATGTTTAGCACCCAGTAAATATACCTTTTGATAATTCGTATGCGCAATCTTTAAACAATGTTCCATCAATTCGATACCTGGCACACGTCTTTTTAACGGCGTCCCTAATCGATTCGATGCCTTAATAACCCCAGTACCATCTGGAACAACGTAATCCGCACTATTAATTAGCTGTCTATATGTACTATGCTCTGACGCATAATCAACGATTTCTGGATTAGCTGTCACGATAAACAAATTATCCTCAGTGTCTTGCGTGAAAAATGTTTTGACATGTTCAATCATATCTAGCATTGTTACATTGTCGAATTGAACACCTAAAATATCCACTTTAGTCGCTGTTGTCTCTTTTTGATCATGCATTTAAGTAATCTCCTTACTGTCTAAACCATTTCATATGCATATAGTATATGAAAATAGAATCATAATAAATAATTATTTTTTTCTTCTCAACACGTTTTCAACTGATATTCATGTTCTCTCTAAAAGATACATCTAAAGTCTAAACGCTAAATCATTAAATTTACTTTATAATCAATACTATAATCTTATACTCGACGAGGTCAATTATGGTCTATTTAGAACAATTTTTTACTACAACTATCAATTTAAATATATATTTAATCCTTATTATAGCAATGATCTATATAATGATTCATCAAAATAGACATCGCTCATTTAATCAGTATTTAGACGTTTATTTAAACTATATTCCTGTACTTACACATGAATTTGGTCATGTATTATTTAATAAAATCAGTGGCGGACGCGCAAAAGATTTGGTTATCGTTACCCGTCCATCTGAACGATTGCAAACGATGCAACAAGGTTATGCTATTACGCAATCCAAAGGGCGTATTGGACAATTCATTACAACACTAGGCGGCTATATCATGCCTCCATTGATGCTCTTAATTGGTCTAAGTGCTGCTTATTATGGTCATCCAAGTCTATTCTTAAGCGTTTATATCATTATTTTTATTTATTTTTTCATTCTAACATCACGCAAACTATCACCAATGATTGTATTAATCATATTCATCGCACTTTTATACTTTTTAGTGCAACACGATAATCAATTGCTATTTTATTATTTAGTCATTTTTATGTATCATCTGATTCTTGGCGTATTATTAGGCGAAGTTTTACAATCAAGTTGGACAATATTTAAACTAACATTTCAACGACCCATCCCGAGTTGGGATGGGCGTACCTTAACAGAAATCACACGTATACCCACGTTCATTTTCAGTACCTTATGGATAGCGTTTAACGCGTTAGCAATATACATTATGCTTATCTTCACACTTTAATTCAATTTAAACAAATCTCCACTAAAGCGGTATCACTGACCCATTTAGTGGAGATTCTATTATCTAATTAAACATGTTCTGCAAATATATTCATTGCGTTGTCATAGCTTAGTATCGTTACAATATCATTTCGTTTCACTATCATGACTTTATTCGTTTCATCTTTAGTTACTATTTCAACATCATTTCCAATTGAAATATCTTTGCTTGAAAGATAGACCAGAAGTTCAGTCTTATCACGTACACGTTTAATCGTCACTTTATCACCAGGCGCGAATGCTAATAAAGATATTGTAAATTTCTCTTCGAAATGTTGATTTCTTGGGATAATGCCACCATGTGGACATGTTTCAGGATAATCAAGTATCTTATCCAAACGTTCTACAAACAAATCTGAAATGCGATGTTCTAATATTTCCGCTTCTTGATGTACCTCTTCCCAAGTATATTGTAAAACCTCTATTAAAAATAACTCCAACAGACGGTGACGCTTAATGATATCTAACGTATGTTTCAACCCCTCATCTGAGAGCTTTACACCTTTATAGTGTTTCGTTTCAACATAACCAGCTTTTTCCAAACGTCCAACCATTTCACTAACTGAAGGAGGCTTTATATTTAAATACTGAGATAACTTTTTATTTGAGACAAAGGATGTATCTCCATCATTAGCTAATATTGCTTTCAGATAATCCTCTTTTTCTTCAGTTAACATCATTTCACCTCACCCATGCATTCACTTTATTGTATCATGAATTGCTAATGAATGTTATTCACGCTTATTTAAACAAACTGCAATTTTATTAAAATGCAATCCTGGACAAAAATTATAGAGTGATGCTACTTTGCACATTCATAGTAGCTGACTGAACTAGGAAAAACTCAAATCAAACTTGTATCCCTTCTAGCCATTCTTGTGAGCGGTTCTCAACAAAGAGAATTTCATCAAGACATGCCACAAGTTAAGCAATGTGGGAGTGACCACGAATTTATAAAGCATTCCGTCCCACTCCCACATCGCTATATCTTCAACAACCATGATTAAATTAATCCGTTAAACTGTCAACGATAACCATTTCATCATAGTTAATTGCTTCTCTTAACTTTAATGCTGTACTTTCAGTAATGTCGCCATCATCAGTCAAACTAGATAAAACACGACGTTGTTCTCTCAAAGCATTTAATTTAATCTTCGTAATTGAATCTTCTGCTCGTGTATTAAAGAAATTAGATGGCGATAAGTTATCTATTCTCATAAGATATCCGTCACAAATCATACCAACTTCTAATTTATTATCTTCATTCGCTTCATCTACTAAACGACTGACTACATTATAGTGAACAATCTTATTGATTTTAGATAGTTCCAATAAGTTATCCGTCACACTTAACGATGATGCGGCATTTGTACGCGTTCTTATACGACGTTTTAAAAGTAAAGCTCTTGCGCCAACAATCATTCGACGTATAAGTGAAGCTTGACGATATACTTGAGTACGTTCAGCGTAACGCATATAGTTTTCTAATACGCTCGCTGTAATTTCACCATCATCGGCAAGTTGTTCTAACGTTTTCGTTTCAACTTTAAATGCTAAACTTTGTAATCGTTCAAGTTCTTTAGAGTTCTCGTCATCCTTTTCAACAGATTTCAAGAACGTTAATTTATCGTGATATTCTTTAATCACATTGCCATAGCGGTAACTTGTTTCAAACGATGAATGATGATTCAAGTAATCAATGACATGCTCAAGAATATAAATTCTTGCTTCTTTAAAATTCATACTTCCAATCTTCGCTTTAGGTGCACTCGCTGTTACAAACGGCAATACTACTTGTGCAACCACTAGACTGATAATAACCATACCTGAGGAAATAAATAATAAATCATTACGATATGAGAATGCATGATGATCTGCTAAAAAATAAGGCAGTGTTAATGCGATTGCCAATGAAATGGTTCCATGAACACCACATAGCGTCATGATAAGTGCATACATACTTCGTTTAGGTGGTTTTTCTTTTTTCTTGTCTTCCCCTTCTTCATTCATTAATTTTTGGAAAGGACTGACAGATAAATAGAATAATGGATATAGCACATACACCCAAATAAATCTAAATAGATAGACTGCTAACGCAACCAAGGCCGTGATCACAACTAAGAACAATAAATTGTGTGGTTCTGTTTTTACAATATTCCCAATAACTTCTGGAACTAAAAATCCTAATATTGAAAAAACAAAACCATTCAATGCGTACCCTAGAATATTCCAAGTGTGGTTATAACTCATTTGAAGTCGTGTGCGCGTCTGAGCGATACGATCACGTTCAAAGCCATGTACTAAACCTGCAACAACAGCGGCAATAATTCCTGACGCATGAAACATTTCAGCTACAAGATATGTAACAAATGGTGTTAATAATTGTAAGAACGTAAACATATTAATGTTCTCTATGCCACGTCTGGTAAGCGTTAAACGGAATCTAACGAGTGCAATACCAATAAGTAAACCAATAATTGCACCACCAATTGACGCAATCAGAAATTGTTGCACCGCTTCAAATAATGAAAATGTACCAGTAATTAGAACACCTACTGCAATTTTAAATGAAATGATACCTGCTGCATCATTAAGTAATGATTCACCTTCAAGTATAGTCATAGCACCTTTAGGTAGAACCTTACCTTTTGTAATTGCTTGCACAGCCACAGCATCCGTTGGACATAATATTGCGGCTACAGCAAATGCGGCACCTATAGGAAGTGTCGGCCAAATCCAATGAATAAACAGGCCTACACCAATTACAGTTGTGATAACGAGTCCTAATGCCATTAACATAACCGGTTTAATATAGCGACGTAAATGAGCTCTGGAAACGTTAACACCTTCCACAAACAGTAACGGTGCAATCGTTGCTACCATAAAGAGTTCTGAATCAAAGTTGAATTCTACAGGTACAGGTGTTAAAAAGAGGAGCATTCCTAAAGCAATTTGAATGAATGCCAGAGGCACTTTGGGTATAAAAGTATGAACAAAGGAGCTTATAATCACTACGGCTAGAAATATGAGAATCGTTTCAAATATTTCCAAACTTCCACCCCATTTTATACTTCATATTTAATTGGAGAAATAAGACTTGCCTAATATAAAAAATACGCTTTATGTCTATTTATATCTTTATAAGATACATCTTAAACTCACAATCGGTTAGTTATAATTTTACCATTAAAGTTACAATGAATTAACTAACTTGCATTCATTTTTAATCCATTTTCATTAAATTGATAGCATTCCAATCTACTTCTAACCATTCATTTGTTTGATCACCTATAACAATGATCTTTATAGCTAATAAGACTTTCATTTAGATTTTAATAAAATTTTTACTATCCCCTAACATTGAATTAAACATTCATTACTATGCTTTAGTTAGAAATGTTCAAACTGAAATCATTTCGTTTTAAACAATCGGGTACTTCAATTGAAAACCATTTAGGAGGATTATACATGACTATTTCAAAAAGACTTACTGCGACAGTATTAGGCATTTTACTCTTAATTATGTTGCTTGCAACAGTCGCAGATCAACCGATATCAAATGCATTGATGAATCAAAATGATCTATTTGGCACACTCTTTCAAAATTATGGGTTATTCCCGCCTACGTTAGTACTCATTATTTCTGTGATTATATTCAATTATTATGTATTCACAACGTTTAATCATCGATTTGCTAAGTTAATCATCTTAGTTATGACTTCTGTATTCACACTAATTAAAACGAACGCACTAGTATCAGAAACTGTTCAATACATATTATCAACATCAAATAATATAAAGCACCATAAGCCAATGGGTATGGCAAATAATGAAGGAAATGCAGGTACCGCTTTACCCTTAGGTTGGAGTATGTTTATATCACTAATCATTTTATTAATCATCGCATTTGTTTGTTATTATTTTTGGTTAAAAAACACAAATACTGCTGAATTAACTAGATTATTTAAAGTGTCACTTATCAGTTTTATCGTACTATTTATCGGCTTAGAACTTGTTGGCAATATGAAAGAATTATGGGGACGTGTCAGACCATATGAACTTAGCGACAAAGGAGCACATTTTACCAATTGGCTTACCATAAATGGCAATACAGGGCATAGTTCATTCCCATCAGGGCATACGGGTAATGGTGCCTTTCTCATGTTTCTAGCTTTCTATTTCCATAAGCTTCGCTCACGAAAAATCATGTTCGCAATTGGTCTATTTTATAGTGTATTAATGGCATTAAGCCGAATTCGAATCGGTGCGCATTTTACTAGCGATGTAACCATGAGTTTAATCATTATGTTTGGTCTTATGGTGATGGCAGACGTTCTTATTCATAAGATAACTTCAAATACTAATCAGCAATAATGTGGCATGTATGACGGACGTATCATCATCGATTCAATTGCTACGTTCTAAATTAGAAATAACTACAGTTGACGTATATTTTATCTTTACTACAATTTTAACCGTACGATATTTCTATTTTAAGGAGTTAAAATCATGAATACATTTTCAGAGAAAGAGAAACTGACATTATTATCAGATATTGTAGAGATTAATACGGTGAATGATAATGAAATGGAAGTTGCTACTTATTTAAAAGACTTATTTGAAGCACATCATATTAAGGCAGAAATTGATACGGTTGAAGGTCAACGTGCAAACTTAATTGCTACAATCGGTAGTGGAAGTCCTGTGGTAGCAATTTCAGGCCACATGGATGTTGTATCAGAAGGAGATCACAATGATTGGGACTATCCCCCATTTCAATTGACCGAAAAAGAAAACCGACTATATGGCCGTGGTACTTCAGATATGAAATCTGGATTAATGGCTTTAGCCATTGCAATGATTGAATTGAAAGAAAACCATCAACTACCTCATGGCACGATAAAATTCATGGCAACTGCGGGTGAAGAAAGAGAGCAACTTGGTTCAGCACAACTATATCAAAAAGGTTATATGAATGACGTTGACGCTTTGATTATTGCTGAACCATCTGAAACAAACATCGTTTATGCTCATAAAGGATCAATGGATTATAAAATCACTTCTAAAGGTAAAGCTGCTCACAGTTCTGTACCTGTTATCGGATATAATGCGATTAAACCATTAATTGACTTTATTCAAGATATCGACACTGAATATGAACGTATTTCTAAAACTTTAAAAAGCGAGAAACTAGATTTTTCACATCTTATTGAGCGCATTCAAACACAATTAACACAAGACAACCACATAGATGCGGATGAGGTTGAACGTGTGATTTCTGGACTTGTTATTAGCAATACCATTTTACATGGTGGGAACCAAGTGAATTCAGTTCCTGATATTGCCACTGCTGAATTTAATATTAGAACGATTCCAGAATATGATAATAAAAAAGTTAAAGCCCTATTTAAAACTTACTTAGAAGAAGTAAATAAACAAGGGGGTCAACTTGAAGAAGATTTATATTTAGACTTAGATCCAGTATTAACAACAGGAGATAACCCATTAATTAAGATTGGACAACGTGTGGCTAAGCAGATATTCGGCGAAGACATTGTTGCTTCACCAACAGTCGGTGTCACAGACGCTTCTAATTTGTTACGAGATAAAGATGAACACTTTTCTTTCCTAATGTTTGGACCCGGAACAGTGCCACATCAAATTAACGAGTATGTAGAAAAAGAAAAATACCTTCGTTTTATCGACTACTACAAGGAATTACTCATAACTTATTTAAAAGAAGAGTCCGGGACATAAATAATATGATGATGCTATTTTGCAAATTCGCAGTAGCTGACTGAACTGAAAAGGCGCTTTAATCAAGCTTTTCTCAATTCTAGTCACCTTTGCAGGGGTGGGACGACGAATTTAAAAGAATTCTGTCCCACTCCCAACTCATATTTACAACGAGAAAATCTATAATCAAAAGCATAAGTTAGCATCGTACGACGTCACACATTCAAAAGGAGCTGTGGATTTTATGAAAATTTCATGGATCTTTTGGTGGATAGTAAGCGGCATTGAAGTACTAAGTTTTTTAGGATTTGCACTTTTACTTTGGTTAAGATCAGTAGATGCTACAGGTGTCATACAAACGACTGAAGTAAAATGGATTAATATTGCAGTACTAGGATTTGCGTACTTACTCCCCTTCCTAGTACAAATCATATGGCTAGTGATTAATCTCATTTACTCAAAAAGACAACAAACACCCATATAAATGATTTATTCAGCAGGTATTACTTTGTGCTTCACCTATATCATTGTTATTTCTTTATGTTTATTTAAATCTATTAATGACATTAATTTTATATATCAACCTAAAAAATAAGATTGAACATTCAAACCAGTCGTCTTTACGATGACGTGTTTATGTTCAATCTCATTCATTTAATCATTCTCTAGTTTCTTTTCTAGCTTCTGATAAGCTTTCAATATTCTCTTCTTGTTGCTTTTCTTTTTCTTTCTGTCGTTGCTTTTGAACGTCATAATAAATTTTCTCTCGACGTTCCTCTCGAATTCGAGCACGATTTTTAAGTTCCTCTGTTGAATTGTATTCTTTAGAGCTCAATAAAATTGAAGAGCGTTTTGGTGCATCATCTTTACGATACATGTATGCGCCTGTACGGTATGCTGCTCTCGCAACTAAATGCATACCAACTGGTGATGTTAAATTGATAAAAACAATCGATAATAACAATCTTACACTAAAGAAACTCTGTTGATTCGTAAAGTAGATTAACACGCCTACTAATGTTAATAAGACAGATAACGTCGAACTTTTAGTAGATGCATGACTTCGTAAAAAGACATCTTGAAATTTAACAATTCCAATCGCACTAATCACAGCAATAATACTACCAAGAAATATAAGGAGCGCGGCAATCAACTCAATGATTTCGTTTATTTGTACCATTGAATACACGACCTCCCCCTATAAATCTAGAAATAGATACAGAACTTACAAATGAAATAATGGCAACAAGCATAATAGAATCAAGGAATGACACAGTGTTATAAATCACACTAACCACACCTATAATACACATAATAACAGCACTGGAAGCATCAAATGCTACAACCCTATCTGCTGTTGTAGGTCCTTTGATTAAACGGAATAAGCCAATTATGAACGCTATGCCAAACAATACTAATGCACTTGTAATGAAGAAATTCGTGAGCGTTTCAATCATTGTGTCACCTCCGTAATCAAGTTCTCATATTGTTTTATACTTTTAAGTAGGCTTTCTTTTTCTTTTTCAGAAACATCAATACTGTGTATAAAGAATTTATTCGTTGTCTTTGAAATTCGAATCACTGTCGATCCAGGCGTAATAATAATTAAAATTGTCAAAAAGGTTATGGCCCAATCATTTTTTAATTTCGTTTCATACGTTAATAAGCCCGGATTCATGTGATTCGTTTTGAATAAAATGTACTTAATAATACTAATACTAGAAGTAATTAATTGATATAAATAGACGCCGAGAAACTTGATAGCTACCCATATCTTTTTAGGATAAAAAGCTTGTCCAAAGAAACGATGCAGTATATAAATTACTATTAAACCAATGATGAAGCCAGATACGAAGGTAGAGAATTGAAATGAGTCTTCATCTTGAAACAGTACCCATAAAAATGCGATTAATATGTTCAATACAATTTGTCTCATTTATTCCCCTCCTTCAAATGTGTGTTAACAATGCTATGGAAGTAGTTATCATCCAAATTCAATTTTGTAGCATTTTCAGTAGCATGCATCACGACTGGTGCTGCAATTCCCATTGCAAGTACTACTGCGACTAAGACGCCCAGAATTGTTTTACGATGTTTAGGTAGCGGGTTGAAATCAACCTGTTCACCATCATTATCTCCAAAATACATAATAAATAGAATTCTAAATAAGCTATACATAGCTAATAAACTTGTGATAATCATTAATGCTAAGCCAATGTAATTACCATTTTCAATTGCACCTTGGAAAATTAACACTTTTCCTGGGAAACCACTAAATGGTGGAACGCCTCCAATCGCAAATATCATAACAACAAATGCAACACCAAAGAACGGTTCCTTCTTAGCTAGCCCACATAAGTATTTATATTCACGGTAACCAGACATATACACTAAGCTACCTATAATAAAGAACAACATCGTTTTAACGATAATGTCATTGGCTAGATAGAAGATGGCACCATGGACACCTGCAAACGTATTTGAACCTAGACCTAAAATGACAAAACCTATTGATAATATAACTTGATATGAAGCGACTTTCTTAATATCACGATATGCGATAACGCCGAATGCACCTATGAGCATTGTGATACAAGACATAAATACTAGCAATGGATGTGTCACACCTGTATGTTGGTCAAATAGAAGTGTAAAGAAACGAATCAGTGCATACGCACCTACTTTCGTCATTAATGCAGCAAATAAAGCTGCAAGTTCAGTGTTAAGTACTGCATAGGCTTTAGGTAACCACATGAAGAGTACCAATGCGGCTTTCGAACCAAATGCCACAATAAAGACAATTGAAATAATAATAATCGCTTTATTGTCATGAATTTGATCTAAGCGTAATGCGACTTGTGAGAAGTTTAATGTTCCAACTGTCTTATATAACAAGCCGATACCAAGTAAGAAAAACCATGAACCTATGATATTTAATACAACATAAATAATGGCCGCTCTTAATTGTTCGACAGATTGACCTAATGTTACGAGCACGAATGAAGCGAGTAACATAATTTCAAACATAACATATAAGTTGAATAAATCAGATGTTAAGAATGAACCAATAACACCCGTTGTTAAGAACAAGATAAATGTAGGCAAGTAGTATCGATTAACACGATCCTCGCCACGTCCAAATCCATAAGACATGATAAGTGTCACAACAAATGATGCGACAGTCACCATAACTAAACTTAAAGCATCACCTAAAAATTGAATACCAAAAGGTGCTGCCCAACCACCAAAATCAAGGGTGATAGGTTTATGCTGTAGCACATAGATTAATAAATAAAGTGAAATAATTGTATTAATAGACATTGTTCCAATGTACAAAATTTTAGATAACATGTTTTTTTCTTTCGTAAAAACAAGCACCAATGCACATAACAATGGCAATAGGATAGGAAGAACTAATAAGTTACTGTTCATTGTCATCCTCCTCTCCTCTTAATACATCAATATTAGATTCCTTAGTAACACGGTATGTTCGATAAACAAGCACTAATAGAAATGCAGTCATCGCAAAGCCAATAACAATTGCAGTAAGTACAATCGCCTGCAGTAACGGGTCCACATAATTGGTATTAGAACCATGAATTAACGGTTCTGTCATCTTATTACTATAATGACCCATACTCATAATGATTAGATTCCCGGCATGTGTATAAATCGAAATACCTATAACAATTCGAATTAAGTTGAGTGATAGTATCATGTACGTTCCTATAAATACTAAAAATCCTATCACAAGTAATAATATTAAATTCATGATTTACCACCACTCAAAGCCAACATAATTGTCTCAATAACACCAACAACCGTTAACAATATACCTAATTCAAATAATGTAATTGTTGTTACATGCAATTCACCTAATAAAGGCAAATGGATGTATGCTTCACTTTGATATAGGAACGCTTTACCAAAGAACACTGGCACAATTGCAGTAAGTGCCGAAATGATAGCACCAACAATCATCAATTTTTTAAAATCGATTGGAAGACTTTCTAAAACTTCATCTACATCAAAAGCTAAGAACATTAGGATAAAGGCCGAGCTAAAGATTAGACCACCTATAAAACCGCCACCCGGATTATTATGTCCCGCAAAGAAAACATAAAACCCAAAGGTTAATAATATAAAGACAACGATTTTAGTAACGGTTCTTAACACAACATCATTTTCTTTCATCTTGGCCCCTCCTATCTTTGTAATGTAATAATGTATAAATACCTAAACCAGCTATGATTAAAACAATACCTTCAAACATTGTATCCAATGCTCTGAAATCACCTAAGATTGCATTTACGATATTTTTACCGCCAGTTAATTCATAGGCATTCATATAATATTTAGAAATTGACTCAAAACCATCACCTTGTTGTGCAATAAATATCAGAGTCACGACGGCTCCAGCCATAATAAATGACACGATAATTTTGACAGTTTCCTTTTTCATATTCGCAGTAGTTCGTGCGATGTTTGGCAATCTTGAGAAACTGACAATAAAGAGAATTGTCGTAATTGTTTCTACTACTAATTGCGTTAATGCTAAATCTGGTGCTCTCATTAATAAGAAGAACAATGCCACACTATAACCGATGATGCCATTTAAAATAACCATCGTTAAACGTTGACGAATAAACACTAACGCGATACCAACAATACTGATCATAATGCCTAAAATAACTTCCAATGGGCCAAATTCTGAAACTTCTATTTGATGTAGCTTTGGCAAGCCGACTTGGAATATACCGTAAGCAATTAATATAGAGAAAATGAGTACTGTAATAATGTTATAGTGGTTTAATCTGTTGTTCATTAAACCGCGAATCATTTGACCAGAATAACGCTCGAAACCTCGATACACATTACGATAAGAAGTTGTTATCGATGCATATTTAATCACTTGATGCGTTATCGCTTTCCAATTCACTTTTAACGCTAAAATGAGACCAACTATAATAACAATCACACTAAAAATGAGTGGTAAGTTAATGCCATGCCATTGAGATACGTGCGGTGCTATTGCATCGACGTTGCTACCTAAATTGGTAACATTACGAAGTGCTGGCAATACTAAACGCTCAGTGAAAACGTTAGGGATAAAGAAAATAACGGGTATCATAACCATTAAAATGATTGCGGGTAAACTAAACAGCCATGGTTCGTGAATGTGTTTCTTAGGCACTTTCTTTTCATCAAATTCTCCCCAAAAAGTTTCTTTAAGCATGTAAACTGCATAGACAAAAGTAAAGATACTCGCGATAACACCAATTGCTACCACAATAATCGTTAACGTTAGACCAAATTGTTGTAATTCGATTGCGCTAACTAGAGAATCAAAGAACATCTCTTTACTCAAGAAACCATTTAATAACGGTACACCTGCCATTGATAACGCAGCGAGTGTCATGACTAAGTTCATTTTCGGGAAGTATTTTCGCATACCACTTAAGCGACGAATATCTCGTGTACCAGCTTCATGGTCAATAATTCCGACACCCATAAATAAAGCACACTTAAATATAGCGTGATTCATTAAATGGAATAAACCTGCGAATAATATGAGTGTGTAGGTTTTTGCCATTACACCTGATGGATGTTGTGCAATGCCTCCACCTAGACCAACCATCGACATAATCATTCCTAATTGACTAATAGTTGAATACGCTAAGATACCTTTTAAATCATATTGTCTCAAGGCTGTTACAGAGCCGAATATCATCGTAATCAATCCAACAAACGTAACAATATAAATATAACTATCACTTAAGCCTAAAATAGGTGTGAATCTAAATAGTAAAAAGATACCAGCTTTAACCATTGTAGCCGAGTGCAAATAAGCACTTACAGGTGTTGGTGCAGCCATGGCTTTAGGTAACCAAATATGAAATGGAAATTGTGCTGATTTAGTAAAAGCCCCAATTAACAACATTATCATCATTGGTATAAATAGAGCATGTTCGCTAATGCTATGACTTTGTGTAAGTAATTCTGAAATCGTATTTGTACCAGTAATGATATATAGCATAATAAAACCTGTTAATAAGGCTAAACCACCTAATACGGTAATGATAAATGACTGAATTGCACCTAATTGACTTTCAGCATTGCTATACCAGTAGGAAATTAATAGAAATGACGATACACTCGTTAATTCCCAAAATACATACATTAAAATAGTGTTGTTTGAAACGACAATACCTAACATACTAAACATGAATAATAATAAATATAAGAAGAAACGTGGCAAGTTATCTCTATTAGCAGATAAATATTGAGTAGCATAGAAAAATACTGCCACCCCTATAATGGAGATAATTAATCCGAACATTAATCCCAGGCCGTCTAATCTGAGGTTAAGATTAACATCAATAGCGGGCATCCATGGAATCTTAAATTCTACAAATTTTCCATTTAAAACACTGGGAATTTGGGTCAAGAAATACCCTGAAGCTAAAATAGGTGCTAACAATGCAATATATCCCGCAAACCGTCTCAATGGTTTAATAAACAACGTCATTAGGACGATTAGCATAATAACGATTAGTCCACCTAGTAAGTATACTAAGCTCATCAAAAGCCTCCTTTTCAGTAAAAATTAAATTATAAATTTAAAGCGATAATTGTATGAAGTTCATCATCGGCAGACAACCCGATAAATTTAACCGTTTCTTGTGTTGTCTGATGACCTAAATATTTTTGTATGATTGCAATAGAAATACCCGATTGGTAAGCATGATAAGCAAACGTTTTACGCAAAGTTGTCAAACCAATATGACACAACCCTAATTCTTCAGCCGCATGATGAATGATTCGGTAAGCTTGTTGTCTAGAAAGTTCCTTATGTGTTCTTATTGATTGGAATAATAATTGATTATCCATAAGGTTATTATATTCAATAAACCGCTTAATTTCTCCACGCAAGTCATTCGGCAACAAGATTTTGATTGCAGGTGCACATGATTGAATCCAAGAAGATTTAATGTCATCTTGATCATCCATTTTGACGTCGTTTACTTTTAAATTTAATAAATCTGTTAAACGTATACCCGTATGTATTGCTAATTTAAATAAAAGATAATCTCTATCTGATTTACGTTTTAATACATCATACATCTTTTTTATATCATCTTTATTTCTGATTGGTTCAACTTGATTCATCTATCCACCTCATAAAAGTTTCTTATTTAATGATAAACCATATTTTAGTAACATGAAACGTTTTTGCTCAAATTTCTTTAAAATAATGTGTCTCTTTTTTGAATTGATTTCGATATATAGAGTGAAAGGAGGTGACAAACACATGAATGAAATTTCACAATTATCTGTTGTTTGTACGCATATCACTCACGATGCAAGTGGCAAAGCAAAAGAAACGAAACGTCGTTTTACAAACTTAAATACAAGAGCCACAGATTCAGAAATCAGATCTTTTGTTAATATCATCGCACATCTGATTAATGAACCATTCGACAAAATTGAAGTCGTTAAAACTCAAGATTTAACTTAATTCAAATCTAAAAATAATTAAGGAGGTATATAATATGACTAAAACTTTAGAACTTGCTTTTAAAACAAATTTAAATAAAACTGCTAAATTGCAATTCCCACAAGTTAACGTTGTTGTATCAGAGGCTGATGCTAAAGATGCCATGGATAATATTATTAAGCTTAATATTTTACAACCCACAGCCGGTACACCGATTAAAGCGACATCTGCTAAATTAATAGATGTTACGAGTACTGTCATTTTCGAAACGAAATAACCTATCACGATCGTGTTATGTCATTGATTTCGAAACAAAGCGATTATTATGCGTCCATATCGAAAATTGGCAGTAATGAATTGAATTGAGAAGGTACTTCAATGATACTGTTCTCAGTTCTAGTCATCCTTGCGAGCGGACCGTAGCATCAAACATGCGCCTATAAGCAAGACAAATTAGGAGAGTAACAATGAATTCAACTTGAATTCTGTTACTCTCCTTTTTTACTTCAATTCAAAGTCCTACACCTATAATGATGCGCATCAAGACAATTCCGCTACTGTATTTTGAAAATAATATTTAAAATGCGTATAATAATGATGCGTTAATTATAAAAAATGTAGGAGGTCAATTGTGGCATTTTTATTTATACTCGGTATCGTGGCTGGTATGATGGTTCCAATACAAACCTCAATTAATTCTCGTCTAGGACGTTTCACTGAATCATCTTTCTATGCGTCTACCATTTCATTTTTTATAGGTAGTTTATTTTTATTTATATTAAATGTAATTTTTAACCCTAAATTATTTGATGCTTCATTTTATAGTGGCCACACAATAGACTATCATTGGTGGGTTGGTGGTCTGTTAGGCGTTTGTTTCTTAACAGGAAACTTATTATTACTTCCCCGTATAGGTGCAGCATTAACAGTAGTTATGACCGTAGCTGGTCAAATCATCATGGGGCTCTTCATTGATACTTTCGGTTTACTTGGCGCGAGTAATCATCCCTTCACACTTTTAAAAGCAGTAGGCATTTTAATCTTACTCTTCGGTATTTTATTGATGAATGAGATACCTAAAAATAAACTTGAAGAAAAAACAAATCTTATGTTTTATGTATGGCTAATTATCGGATTTATATTTGGCTTTGCACCGCCATTACAAACAACCATTAATAGTGGTTTAGCTCAACAAATGCATAATTCATTGTTTGCGTCACTTGTATCATTTAGCGTTGGCACATTCGCGTTATTCATTCTAACGTTAATATTTAACCGAAGCCTTAAAATTAAAGTCTCACAACCAGATATAGGTAAAATCAAGCCTATTCATTTCATTGGTGGTGTATTAGGCGTTATTTTTGTCACTTCAAACATTATTCTAATGCCATTTTTAGGCGCAGCGTTAACTACAATTGTTGCCATGTTGGGACAAATGCTCATGGGCGTATTGATCGATCACTTTGGCTTAGGTGTTCCCAAAAATTCAATAACATTGCGCAAATTCAGTGGATTAATCGCTATTGCCATTGGGATTGTTTTATTACGTCTCTTTTAATTTGTATAACAGAATATTGATATATTTATTCAAAATGTCTTCTTTTCTTAATTGTTGAGAAGACATTTTTTTAATTTAATAATATTGGGAGTGGGACAGAATTCTTTTTAAATTCGTTGTCCCACCCCCGCAAGGGTGACTAGAACTGAGAAAAGCTTGAATTAAGCGATTGCTCAGTTCAGTCAGCTACTGCGAATTTGCAAAATAGCTTCATTATATTATTTTTGTCACAGCCTCATCACCATTGTATAATCATTGTATAACAACTTTATAGAGGTGATTTTACTGAAGACATTTTTTACCCCATTAAAACT
>NZ_JAESMM010000048.1:0-1497 GCF_017893165.1 Staphylococcus sp. GDX8P54P | reverse complement strand
AAATTCCATTTTTGCTATATGAGGCATTATCAATACGTCTAATTCCATTATTTATTGACTCCATATCGAGTCAAGTCCAGACTCCTGTGTAAAATGCTATACAATGTTTTTACCATTTCTACTTATCAAAATTGATGTATTTTCTTGAAGAATAAATCCATTCATCATGTAGGTCCATAAGAACGGCTCCAATTAAGCGATTGGCTGATGTTTGATTGGGGAAGATGCGAATAATCTTTTCTCTTCTGCGTACTTCTTGATTCAGTCGTTCAATTAGATTGGTACTCTTTAGTCGATTGTGGGAATTTCCTTGTACGGTATATTGAAAGGCGTCTTCGAATCCATCATCCAATGATGCGCAAGCTTTTGAATATTTTGGTTGATCGATATAATCATGAATCAATCGATTTTTAGCCTCACGCGCTAAGTTAATATCTGTGAACTTAAAAATTCCTTTAACAGCTTCTCTGAAAGATTTTGAATTTTTTTTAGGAATGGTGGTAAAGATATTTCTTAGGAAGTGAACTTGGCATCTTTGCCAACTTACGTTGGTGAAGGATTTTCTAATGGCAGAGACTAATCCTTTGTGCGCATCAGAAATAACGAGTTCCGTACCTTGTAAACCGCGTTCTTTTAGGTATTCAAAAAATGTTGTCCAGGTCTCTTCGCTTTCGCCACTTTGAATCATGAAGCCGATAATTTCACGGTCGCCATCTTTGGTTATTCCAATCGCTATATGACAGCTTTTTGAGAGTACTCGATTTTCTTCTCGTACTTTTATATAGAGTACATCGGTCATTAAGTAAGGATAATTTTTTTCTGATAATAAACGATTCTGCCACTCGTTAACCATAGGTTCTAGCTGTTCTGTTAAGCTAGAAACGAAGGACTTAGAGACGGATTTACCACAAAGTTCTTCCACAATTTTTGATACTTTACGAGTTGAAACGCCTGATACATACATTTCCAACATTGAAGCCATGAGGGCTTTTTCGTTTCGTTGATAACGTTCAAACACTGTGGGTGAAAAATGGCCATCACGTGTTCTGGGTACTTTTAATTCTAGCGTGCCTACACGTGTCGTAAAGCTGCGCTCATAATAGCCATTTCGTTGACTTTGTCGGTTTTCTGTTCGTTCATATTCTTTTGCTTGAATATATTCTGTTCGTTGATTTTCCATTAGTTGATTAAATACCGTTGTTAAAATATTTTTAGAAACGTCATCCTTTACAGAATATTCAATAATGCTTTGAATCTCTTCGCTTTTCAGTGTAAAATGTACTTGGGTCATGTAAAAGTCCTCCTGGGTATGTTTTTGTCGTTAAAAACATTGTACCGTAAAAGGACTGTTATATGGCCTTTTTACTTTTACACAATTATACGGACTTTATCCCATATCTTTTTTTATTATCTTCACTTAGTTTATTAAAATCAGTAAATACTCTTCCATATAATAAATAATATTGAGAAACTAAAAAGTTACATGCAAAAATCATG